>JAJZTO010000240.1 GCA_021848865.1 Myxococcales bacterium | reverse complement strand
GGCCACCGGCCCGGCCGGCAGCAACGCCACCAGGTTCTCCTCGTCGGCGGCGGCGGCCAGCTCGGCGGGCCGGCCCGCCAGCAGCCCCAGGGCGTCCACCGCCGGGCTCGCCACCAGCAGCCGGAGCCGGGCGCCGTGCTCCGGCCGCGCCCCGGACGGCTCGGGCCGCGGGGCCGCCCGCCCGTGCGCGCGCGCCGGGGCCGACAGCTCGGCCTGGAGGGCGGCGGGGGCGACGTCGAGGCGACGGGCGATGCGCTCCTCGAACACCGAGCGGGCCAGCCCCTCCGGCGCCAGCGCCACGAAGGGCTTCAGCTCCCGGAAGGCGGCGAGCTTCGATTCCATCGAGGCGGGGGGATGAAGCCCCCCCGCACCCGCCGGATGCTCCGGGCCGGCCTCCCCCGGCTGGCCCTTCGCCCGCTCCTCGCGGTTCGCCTTCTCGACGGCCCGGTCGACGAGGAACTCGGTCAGGGGGGCCGCCGAGGCGATCAGCGCCTCGACCGCGGCCAGCCCCTTCTCCCGCGCGTACTCGTCGGGGTCGGCCTTGCCCTTCTCGCTCGGCAGCACCGCCACCTTGCCGGAGATCCCGGAGGGGAGGATGGCCTGGGCGGCGCGCGCCGGCGCCGCCAGCCCGGCCACGTCGCCGTCGAAGAGCACCGTCACCTCGCGGCAGTCGCAGCGCGCCAGCAGCTCGAGGTGCTCCGGGGTGAGGGCGGTGCCGCAGACCGCCACCGCGTTCTTCACGCCGGCCTGGTGGAGGCCGATGACGTCGAAGTACCCCTCCACCAGCACCGCGCGGCGGGTCTTGCGGATGGCCTCGCGGGCCAGGTCCAGGCCGTAGAGCACCTTGCTCTTCTTGTAGACCGGCGACTCGGGGCTGTTCACGTACTTCGCCCCCTTCTCGTCGCCGCCCGGCAGCACCCGGGCTCCGAAGCCGATGACCTCGCCGTCCAGGCCGGCGATGGGGAAGAGCAGGCGGCCGCGGAAGCGGTCGTAGGGCCGCTTGCCCTCCCGGGGCACCAGCAGGCCGGCGGCGAGCAGCGCCGCCTCGCCGACGCCCTTCTCCTTCAAGCGGGCCGGCAGGTCGTTCCAGGCGTCGGCGGCGACCCCCAGCCGGAAGCGGCGGACGGTCTCGTCGGCGATGCCGCGCCCGGCCAGGTAGGCGCGGGCCGCCTCCCCGAAGCGGCTCTGGAGCCGGGCGGCGTAGTAGCGGGCCGCGGCGTCGCAGGCGGCCAGCACCTCGGCGCGCTCGCGGCGCCGCTGGCGCTGCTCGGCGGAGTCCTCCTCCCGCTCGGGGATCTCCACCCCCACGTCGGCAGCCAGCGACCGAACCACCTCGGGAAACTCCTTGCCCTGCACCTTCTGCAGGAACTTGAATACGTCGCCGTACTCCCCGCAGCCGTAGCACTTGAAGTGCTTGTCCTCGGGGTAGACGTGGAAGCTCGGCGTCCGCTCTCCATGGAAGATGCAGCAGCCCTTCCAGGTGCGCCCCGCCTTCTTCAGCTCCATGTGGCGGCCGATCACCGCCACGATGTCGATCCGGCTCCGGATCTCCTCGATGACCGCGTCGGGGATCACCGAAGAGCCACCTCCTCGCCCCTACCGCGGGGCGAGCTTCTGCCTCACCAGCTCGCTCACCGCCTTGCCGTCGGCCCGGCCCTGGACCTCGGGCAGGAGGGCCTTCATCACCGCCCCCATGTCCTTGGGCCCCTTGGCGCCGGTGCGGGCGATGGCCGCCTCGACCCGGTCCGCCAGCTCCCCGGCCGAGAGCTGCGCCGGCAGGAACTCCTGGAGGACGGCGATCTCCGCCTCCTCCTTGCGGGCCAGCTCCTCGCGGCCGCCGGCCCGGTACTGCTCGACGGAGTCGCGGCGCTTCTTGATCTCGCTGCCCACCACCTGGAGGATGCCCGGCTCGTCGAGGACCACCGCCTTGTCGCCCTCGACCTCGCGGTACTTCACCGCGCTCTTCACGCCGCGGATGACCTGGAGACGGAGGTCGTCCCGGGCCTTCATGGCCGCCTTCATCTCCGCGTCGAGCCGCTCCCGCAGCGTCATGGCCTTCCCTCGCGCCCCGGCGCTACCAGCTCTTGCGGGCCTTCTTCATGGCCCGCTTCTTCGCGGCCAGCGCCTTCTTCTTGCGCTTCACGCTGGGCTTCTCGTAGTGCTCGCGCTTGCGAATCTCCGAGAGGATGCCCGCCTTCTCGCACTGCTTCTTGAAGCGCTTCATGGCGTTCTCGAAGGACTCTCCGTCCTTCACGCGCACTCCGGTCATTCGCACCTCAGAGGTCGGTCAGCGTGGGTCCAAAAACGCGAACAAGCCGGACGGGTCCGCCCGCCCGGCCTGCCCGATGGATGGGGGATTGGCTGTAATGAAAATCCGGAGATTCGTCAAGCGCTTTCAGCCCAGCTTCGGCTCGGCGCCGCCGGGGGACACGTGGCGCCGCTCCAGGACCGCGTACACCTCCGAAGGGGTCACGTCGGCCGAGGAGAGCAGCACCAGCAGGTGGTAGAGCAGATCGGCCGCCTCGGCGGCCAGGTGGTCCTTGCTGTCGCGGCCGTCGAGCAGCGCCTGGTGGGCCTCGTTCACCTCGTAGGCCTCCTCGGCCACCTTCTTCCGGGCCTTGGAGGGGTTGGCGAGGAGCTTGCGGGTGTAGCTCTCCGCGGCCCCCTCGTCGGCCTTCCGCGACTCGATCACCGCCCACAGCTGCGCCAGGAATCGTTCGTCCGCCATCCGGTCCTCCCGGTCGCCTCTGGGCGGGGCACGAGGCCCCGCCCTGCGATCGGCCGTAGGGCGGGGGCTCGTCCCCCGCCGCAGGGTTCAATCGAAACAGCTCCTCTTCCCCTCGTGGCAGGCCGGCCCGGTCTGTCGCACCCGGTAGAGCACGGCGTCGCCGTCGCAGTCATAGCGCGCCTCGAGCAGCTCCTGCACGTGGCCGCTCTCGTCCCCCTTGCGCCAGAGGGCCTTCCGGCTGCGCGACCAGTAGGTGGCGCGGCCGGTGCGCAGCGTGGCCTCGATCGCCTCGCGGTTGGCCCAGGCCAGCATCAGCACCGTGCCGTCGGCCTCCTGGGCCACCACCGGCACCAGCCCGCGCTCGTCCCACTTGACCACGCCGAGCCCCTCCAGCGCGAGCTTCACGGCCGCACCTCGATCCCGCGGGCGCGCAGGAAGGCCTTGGCCTCCTGCACGGTGTGCTGGCCGTCGTGGAAGATGCTCGCCGCCAGCGCGGCGTCGGCGAGGCGCAGCCCCTCCGCCAGGTGCTCCAGCGTCCCCACCCCGCCCGAGGCGATCACCGGCACCCGCACCGCGCCGCAGACCCGCTCCAGCAGCTCCAGGTCGTAGCCGGCCCGGGTCCCGTCCCGGTCCATCGAGGTGAGGAGCAGCTCGCCCGCCCCGCGGTCGGCCACCTCGCGGCACCAGGCCACCCCTTCCTTCCCGGTGGGGCGGGAGCCGCCGGCGACGTGGACCTCCCACTCGGTCGGGCTCCGCCCCGGCCGCCGCTTCACGTCCACCGCCACCACCAGCGCCTGGGCCCCGGCCAGGCGCGAGAGCCGGTCCACCAGCCCCGGCTCCTTCACCGCCGCGGAGTTCACGCTGACCTTGTCGGCGCCGGCCCGCAGCAGCTGGACGAAGTCCTCCTCGCCGCGGACCCCGCCCCCCACGGTGAGCGGCGCGAAGACCCGCGCCGCGGTGCGGGTCACCAGGTCGAGCAGCGTCCCGCGGTTCTCCAGGGTGGCGGCGATGTCGAGGTAGGTGATCTCGTCGGCCCCCTGGGCGTCGTAGCGCTCGGCCGCCTCCACCGGGTCGCCGGCGTCGCGCAGGTTCAGGAAGTTGACCCCCTTCACCACGCGCCCGTCCTTCACGTCGAGGCAGGGGATGATGCGCTTGGCCGGCATCGCTCAGATCTCCCCCGCCAGGCGCAGCGCCTGGGCCAGGTCGATGCGCCCCTCGTACAGCGCCTTGCCGACGATGACGCCGTAGAGCCCGGCCTTCCGGCAGGCGGTGACGTCGTCGAGGGTGGCCACGCCGCCCGAGGCCACCACCGGGATCCCGGCCTCGGCCTGCAGCCGGGCGGCCCCGTCCGCGTCCACGCCGGTGAACATCCCGTCGCGCGCCACGTCGGTGTACTCCACCACCGCCACGCCCAGCAGCCGCACCCGGCGCGCCACGTCGGCGACCTTCAGCCCCGAGCCCTGCTCCCAGCCCTTCACCGCCACCTCGCCGCCCTTGGCGTCGATGCTGCAGACGACGCGGCCGGGGAAGCGGCGGCAGGCCTCCCCGACCAGCTCCAGCCGCTCCACCGCGGCGGTCCCCAGCACCGCCCAGCCGGCGCCGTGCTCCAGCACCGCCTCGACGTCCTCGAGGCGGCGCAGGCCGCCCCCCACCTCGAAGGGGACGCCGGCCGCGGCGATGGCGCGGATGGCGTCGCCGTTCACCGGCCGGCCGCTGCGGGCGCCGTCCAGGTCCACCACGTGCAGGCGCGTCGCCCCGGCGTCGCGGAAGCGGGCCGCCACCGCGCCCGGCTCCTCGGCGTAGACGGTGCGGGTGCCGAAGTCGCCCTTCTGCAGCCGGACCACCCGGCCGTCCATGAGATCGATGGCGGGGAGGAGGATCACAGCTTCACGAACCGGTCGAGGAGGGCGAGCCCCACCTTCTGGCTCTTCTCCGGGTGGAACTGCACGCCGTAGAGGTTGCCGTCGGCCAGGGCGGCGCAGTAGGCGCGGCCGTGGTCGCAGAGCAGCGCCGCGCCGCGGGCGTCGGCCGGGGCGGCGTAGCTGTGGGCGAAGTAGACGTACTTCCCGTCGAGCGGGCGGAGCAGCGGCGGGCAGGTCGGCGTGGCCCGCACCCGGCTCCAGCCGATGTGCGGCAGCTTCACGCCGTCGGGCAGCCGGCGGACGGTCCCGGGCAGGATCCCCAGCCCGCGGGCACCGCCGGCCTCCTCGCCGTCGGTGAAGAG
>JAJZTO010000239.1 GCA_021848865.1 Myxococcales bacterium | reverse complement strand
AGGTGGAGCTCGGCGCCGCAGTGGGGGCAGGTCTGGACCCCGAAGCGGTCGGTGGCGAAGGTCTGCTGGCAGCGGGCGCAGCGCGCGTTCATGGGCCGCGAGCTTAGCGTGCCGTGCCACCCGGGCACAGGGAAAGCGGCCGCCGGCCGCCCCGGCGCCCTGCACGGGCGGGACCCGCCAGGGTCCCCGCCGCGTCAGTTCTTCAGGCTGGAGACCTCGTCCATCCACAGCGTCCCGCGGGTGCGGAACACGGCGATGACGATGGCCAGCCCCACCGCGGCCTCGGCCGCGGCCACGGCGATGACGAAGAAGGCGATGGCGTGGCCGTTCATCGAGCCCTGGTGGCGGGCGAAGGCCAGGAAGGTGAGGTTGGCGGCGTTGAGCATGAGCTCGACGCACATGAAGACCACCAGGATGTTGCGCTTCACCACCACCCCGACGAGGCCGATGGTGAAGAGCAGGGCGGCGAGGGCCAGGTAGTGGTTGGCGGCGGCCATCTAGATGCGCTCCTTCGCCACCACCACCGCGCCGACGATGGCGACGAGCAGCAGGAGGCTGGTGGCCTCGAAGGGGAGCAGGTACTGGGTGAAGAGCAGCCGCCCCACCGCCCGGACGGTGCCGAAGTCGGGCGCCACCGTCTTCCAGTGGAGGATGCCGGAGTCGCGGATGGCGGTGGCCAGCACCGCCAGCACCCCGAAGCCGCCGAAGACCGCCGCCCACTGGATGGCCTTGAGCCGGGCGGGCTTGAGGTCCTCCTCGTGGAGCGACAGCAGCATGATGACGAAGAGGAAGACCACCATGATGGCGCCGGCGTAGACCAGCACCTGGAGGAAGGCCACCAGGTGGGCCACCAGCAGCACGTAGATCCCGGCCAGGAAGAAGAAGGCGGCCACCAGGCTCATGGCGGCGTTGACCGGGTTCCTCGCCACCACCACGCCCAGGGCCGAGGCGACCAGGGGGATGGCGAAGAGCCAGAAGACGAACAGCTCGGCGCGGTCGGCCATCGCTCAGCTCCTCATCCCGCCGATGACGGCGTCGCGGCTGTCCTGCGACACCCCCCAGGCGGCCTCGCCGTGGGGGCAGCGGTGCTCGGCGATGTGGCGCTCGAAGTCGGCCTTGAACTTCTTCACGAAGCTCTGCACCGGCATCGAGGCGGCGTCGCCCAGGGCGCAGATGGTGAAGCCGCCGATGTGGTTGGCCATGTCGAGCAGCTTGTCGGCGTCGCCCGGGACCCCGTGGCCACCCTCGATCTTCTCGCAGAGCGCCTCCATCCAGGGGGTGCCCTCGCGGCAGGGGGTGCACTGGCCGCAGCTCTCCTCGGCGTAGAACTTCGCCACCCGGGAGAGCACCCGGACCATGCAGACCGAGTCGTCCATGACGATGACGCCGCCCGAGCCGGACATGGTGCCGGCCGCCTTGATGGCGTCGAACTCCAGGGAGACGTCGATCTCGTCGCCGCGCAGCACCGGCGAGGAGGAGCCGCCGGGGATGACCGCCTGGATGGGCCGGCCGCTGGCGGTCCCGCCGCAGTCCTCCATGATCAGCTTCTTCAAGTTGTAGTGGACCGGCTTCTCGTAGATGCCGGGCCGCTTCACGTTGCCGGAGACGCCGAAGAGCCGCGTCCCGCCCGACTTGCCGGTGCCCAGGGCGGCGAAGGCGGCCCCGCCGTTCTTCACGATCCAGGGGACGTTGGCCAGGGTCTCGACGTTGTTGATGATGGTCGGCTTGCCCCACAGCCCCACCACCGCCGGGAAGGGGGGCTTGAGGCGCGGGTAGCCCTTCTTGCCCTCCAGCGACTCCATCAGCGCCGACTCCTCGCCGCAGATGTAGGCGCCGGCGCCGCGGTGGACGTGGATCTCCAGGTCGAAGTCGGCCTTGCCGTAGAGCCGCTTGCCGATGATCCCGGCGGCCCGGGCCTCGGCCAGCGCGCCCTCCAGCACCGCCGCCTGCCGGGGGAACTCGCCGCGGATGTAGATGTAGGCGAGGTGGATGTCGAGGGCGAAGCAGGCGATGGCGATCCCCTCGATGAGCATGTGGGGGTCGTTCGCGATGATGTAGCGGTCCTTGAAGGTGCCGGGCTCCGACTCGTCGGCGTTGACGCAGAGGTAGCGGGGGCGGACGTCCTTGGGCAGGAAGGTCCACTTCATCCCGGTGGCGAACCCGGCGCCGCCGCGGCCGCGCAGGTTGGAGGCCTTCACCTCGTCGACGATGGCCGCCGGGGGCATGGAGAGGGCCTTCTCCAGCGCCGCGTAGCCGCCGTCGGCCCGGTAGGAGGCCAGGGTGTGGCTGTCCTTCTTGCCCCAGCGCGCGGTGAGGATCTTCACGTCGTCGCTCACGGGAGCCCCTCCACGAGCTTGGCGAGCTTCTCCGGGGTGACGCGCTCGATCATCTCCTTCTCGTCGAGCAGGATGGCCGGGGCGGTCCCGCAGGAGCCCAGGCACTCCACCTCGCGCAGGGTGATCCGGCCGTCGGCGGTGGTGCCGCCCTCGCCCAGGCCCAGCCGCTTCCGGAGGTCGCGGACCATCCGCTCGGCCCCGGCCAGGCAGCAGGAGACGTTGGTGCACACCTCGACCAGGTGCCGCCCGTTCGGGTGGGTGTGGAACATCACGTAGAAGGTCGCCACCTCCTCGGCCCGGGCCGCGCTGGTGCCGAGCCGGTCGGCGCAGAGCCCCTGGACCGCGGGGCTGGCGTAGCCGAAGAGCTCCTGCCCCAATCGGAGGGCGGGCAGCATCGCCGCCTCCTTCCGGTCGGGCGGGTACCGCTGCAGGACGGGGGCGAGCAGGGTGTCGAAACGAGCGACCAGGTCCTTTGGCAGGTCCTTCCAGTCGCCCGGCATGCTCGGGTCGTGAGGAGGCATAAGGGGTCGTGGTGCCTCGGAAAAAGTCTCGGCAGGCTATTGAGGCCACCCGGGGTTGTCAAGGAGTTCCTGGGCGCTCCAAAGCGACGAGCCCACCTGCGGCCACGGCGGCCGCGGGTGGGCTCTTTCGGGCTGCTCGACCGATCGGGCTACTTCTTGCCCTTCTTGTTGAACTTCTCCTTCAGGACCTTGGCGGGGAGCATCTTCACCACCTGCTTGGCCGGGATCTTGATGGCCTCGCCGGTGGCCGGGTTGCGGCCCATGCGCGCCTTGCGATCCACCAGCTTCACGGCGCCCAGGCCGCCCAGCGGGATCTTCCCGCCCGGCTTCAAGGTCTTCAGCACGGTCGCCTCGACCGCCTCGAACACCGACCGGACCTGCGCCTTCGACATCCCCGAAGCCTCGGCGACGGCCGAGAAGAACTGAGCCTGCGTCATGTAGGAGAATCCTCCCGTGGCAGGCCGGCCCCCACGGCCGGCTGATTTGACGGCTTTCGTAGCGCTTCCGGATCCGATCGTCAACTGGCGATCGTCACGATCTGCCTGGGAAACGGGCCTTCCGTGCCGATCGGGGCCCCGCCCGCCCCCTTCGCGTAGGGTGAACTCAGCGGCGCAGCAGGGCCCAGATCACCTCCCAGGCGATGAGCAGGATGATGGTCACCTCGAAGAGCTCGGCCCGCCGGACGTCGGCGGCCTCCTTCAGCATCCGGTTCACGTCGGCGAGCAGCCGCTGCTTGCGCAGCACGTCCCCCTGCCAGGCCGGGAGCCGGAAGCGCCCCACCGCCGCCTGGTAGAGCCGCGCCAGGTAGAAGTCGCCGACGATCTTCACCCCGTTCTCCAGCCGCTCGATCATCTCCGACAGCTCCAGCAGCAGGGCGGCGGTGCGGCGCTGCAGGCGGCCGTGACGGAGCGTGAACAGCGGGCCGACGCCCCGGGCCGCCTGCATCTCGTCGTAGATGGCGTGCAGCTCCCGGTCCAGCAGGGCGTCGTAGTAGCGCAGCTCCAGCAGGTGGGCGGTGGCGAACTCCAGCAGGTCGGGGATGTCGGAGACGCCCGAGGGCTCGAGCACGAAGGCGCTGTTCCAGTCCACCACCGCCAGGTCGTCCTCCAGGTAGCTGAAGCGGTGCTTCAGGACGTCGGCCGCCTCCTGGGCCGAGAGCGGGACCGGGCTGGCCTCGCCGAGCAGCAGCCGCGCCAGCGGCGCCCGCTCCAGCACCTCCCGCGCCGGGACCGGCTCCTCGAAGGCCCGGACCTGGAAGACGGCGTAGGTCTCGAGCCCGGCCCAGGAGTGGGGCTTCTCCAGCGCCCCGTCCAGGGCCCGGCCGATCTCCTCCGCCTCGCGCCGCGCCGCCTCGTCGAGGGCCGGGGTGGGCTGGACGATGAGCTCGTCGGCCAGCGGCACCAGCTCCTCCAGCGCCGTGCCCGGGGGGATGGGCAGCTCGTAGACCACGCTGGCGACGCCGTACTCGAAGAGGTGGAGGCGGGCCTCGGCGGTCCGCGGCCCGGAGGCGAGCGGCAGCTCCCGCGCCCCCAGCCCCAGGTGCAGCGGCGGCCGGGGGATCTGCAGCGCCACCGAGCTGTGGACGCCCCCCATGCGCCGCCGCGACGCCGGGGCCCGCGCCGCCGACTCGGCCCGGGCCAGGTCGATGGCGTCGGCGACGTCGAAGAGCCGGTAGACGCGCAGGCGGCCGTCGCGGACCCGGAGCGGCGCGGGGGTGGACATCCAGGGAATGTACCGTGGAACACCGCGGTGTGCGGCCTGGCGGCCGGCCGGGCACGAGGCCCGGCCCTACAGGACGGCGATCTGGATCACGTGTCCGTGGGGCGGGGACCAGCCAGGGCGGGGACGAGCCCCGCCCGTGCAGGACGGAAATCCTGGATCCCATTTCCGTAGGGCGGGGGCTTGTCCCCCGCCCAGCGCTCACCCGCCCACCAGCCGCAGCGGCAGCTGGCTGCGGCCCGGGTTGCGCCCGAACTCCACCAGGTACTCGCCCGAGAAGCAGGCGTCGCAGAAGCCGGTGCGCGCCTCCCCCAGCGCCGTGTAGAGGCCGTCCAGCGTCAGGTAGCCGAGGCTGTCGGCGGTGACGTAGCGGGCGAT
>JAJZTO010000238.1 GCA_021848865.1 Myxococcales bacterium | reverse complement strand
CGAGGTGCCGGCGACGCAGGCCAGGCCGGTGCAGCACTCGCCGCTCGAGGCGCAGGCGCCGCCCGAGCCGGTGCAGGTGACCGGCGGGAGGCAGGTGCCGGCGGAGCAGGCGAGGCCGGCGCAGCAGTCGGCGGTGGCGGCGCAGGAGCCGCCCGAGGCCGTGCAGGTCGGCGGCGCCTGGCAGGTGCCGGTGTTCAGCCCCGGGGTGAGGGCGCAGCTGGTCCCGCTGCAGCAATCGGCGTCGGAGGTGCAGCTGCTGCTCACGACGCCGCACGAGGTCGGGGTGGCGCACTTCCCCGCGACGCAGGCCAGCCCGACGCAGCAGTCGGAGCTGGTGGTGCAGCTCCCCGCCGAGGCGGCGCAGCCGGTCTGCGTCTGGCAGGTGCCGGCGCCGGCCGCGGGGGCGACGGGGCACTGCAGGCCGTAGCAGCACTGGGCCGAGCTGGTGCAGCCCGCGGAGGACGTCCCGCACGCGGCCGGCGGCGCTCCCTGGGAGGCTGCGTCGCGCCTCGCGCCGCAGGCGGCGGCGAGGAGCAGGCTGGCGGCGAGCAGGATGCGGGTCATGGCCGATCTCCCGGCCCGGCGCGGGCCTCGGCGCCATGGTAGACGTCTCGCGACCCCTGGTCACGGAGCGCGCCTGCCACGATGTGCGAAGGAGTGGGTCCGTTCCCGACCTCGCGCTAGACTGCCGAGCACCCACGCCGGTCCCTGCCGGGAGATCCCATGAACGCCGTCGCGCTCTCGCTGATCCTCGCCGCCTCCGCTCCGCCCCTCGCGCCCCCGCCGCCGACGCCCGTCCGGCCGGTGGTGGCCGAATCGCAGGGCGAGAAGGTCACCGATCCCTACCAGTGGCTGGAGAAGGCCGACGACCCGGAGGTCCAGGCCTGGAGCAAGGCGCAGGACGCGCGCACCCGCGCCTGGCTGGCCGCCCGTCCGGACATGGAGGCGCTGCGCGCCCGGGTGCGGCAGCTGGTCACCTCCCGGGAGGTGGCCTACGGGTCGGTGACCTGGCGCGGCGGGCGCTACTTCGCGCTCAAGTACCAGCCCCCCAAGCAGCAGCCCTTCGTGGTGACGCTGGACTCGCTCCAGGACCGGAGCACCGAGAAGGTGGTGCTCGACCCCACGGTGGTCGATCCCAGCGGCGGGACCTCGATCGACTTCTTCGTGCCCTCGGTGGACGGCAAGCTGCTCGCCGCCTCGCTGTCGCAGAAGGGGAGCGAGAGCGGCGACCTGCGCATCTTCGACGTCGCCACCGGCAAGGAGCTGCCGGACCGCATCGCGCGGGTGAACGGCGGCACCGCCGGCGGCGGCATGGCCTGGAACGCCGACGCCAGCGGCTTCTGGTACACGCGCTACCCGCGGCCCGGGGAGCGCCCCGAGGCCGACCTGGGCTTCTACCAGGAGGTCTGGTTCCACAAGATGGGTACGCCTCCCGCGGCCGACGGCTACGAGCTCGGCCGGGAGCTGGAGGACCCCCGCATCTCCGAGCACTTCCTCCAGTCCTCCGCCGACGGCCGCGAGGTGCTCTCGCTGGTGCAGAAGGGGGACGGGGGCCAGTACTCCCTCTGGCTGCGCCGGCCGGAGGGCGGCTGGCGCAAGGTGGCCGGCCTCGCCGACCGGGTGGTGGCGGTCCGCTTCGGCCTCGACGGCGGCCTGTGGCTGAAGTCGCGCCAGGACGCGCCGCGCGGCCGCATCCTGCGCGTGCCGCTCGCCGACCCGGACCTCGCCCGGGCGAAGGTGATGGCCGAGGCCCGGGACGGGGCCATCGACGGGTTCGAGGTCACCGCGTCGCGGCTCTTCGTCACCGAGATCGCCGGCGGCCCGAGCACGGCCCGGGCCCTGACGCTGGACGGCAAGCCGCTGGGGGCGCTCCCGGTGGCCGGCGTCGCCGCCGTGGGCGGGCTGCACCGGGTCGGGCCCCACCAGGTGGTCTACGAGTCCTCCACCTACACCGCGCCGCCCGCCTGGTTCCTCGCCGACGAGTCCCTGAAGGTGAGCCCGACCGCGCTCACCATCCCCTCTCCGGTGGACTTCTCCGACATGGTGGTGGCCCGCGAGACGGCCACCTCCAAGGATGGGACCAAGGTCCCCATGACCATCCTGTACCGCAAGGGGACGAAGCGGGACGGCAAGAACCCGACCTGGCTCTACGGCTACGGCGGGTACGGCGTCAGCCTGCCGCCCTACTTCGCGCCGGCGCGCCGCGTGCTGCTGGACCAGGGCTTCGTGCTGGCCATCGCCAACGTCCGCGGCGGCGGCGAGTACGGCGAGGAGTGGCACCTGGCCGGCAACCTCACCCGGAAGCAGAACGTCTTCGACGACTTCGCGGCCTGCGCCCAGCACCTGATCGACCGGAGGTACACCAGCCACCGCCGGCTGGCGCTCCAGGGGGGCTCGAACGGCGGGCTGCTCATGGGCGCGATGATCGTGCAGCACCCGGGGATGGCCCGGGCGGTGGTGGCCCAGGTGGGCATCTTCGACATGCTCCGCGTCGAGCGCTCGCCCAACGGCGCCTTCAACGTCACGGAGTTCGGGACGGTGAAGGATCCCGCGGAGTACCGGGCCCTGCGCGCCTACTCGCCCTACCACCACGTCGTGGACGGCACCGCCTACCCGGCCGTGCTGCTCACCGCCGGCAACCGCGACCCGCGCGTGGACGCCTGGCAGGCGCGAAAGATGACGGCGCGCCTGCAGGCCGCCACCTCGTCGAAGGCCCCCATCCTCCTGCGCGTGAGCGACTTCGGCCACGGCATCGGCACCTCGCTCGACGAGCGCATCGCCGAGCTCGCCGACGTCGACGCCTTCCTCTTCCAGGAGCTGGGAGTCCGCTTCCACGCGCCGAAGGCGGCGGCGAAGGCCCGGGCGCCGCGGGCCCGGAAGTAGGGGCGCGGGCGCCGCGGGCGGGCACCGCGCCCCGGCGCCGGCTACGATCACCGGGATGGCCGGCACCGGCGACGTCCTCCTGCTCCTCCCCACCCGCAGCTACCGCACCGACGACTTCCTGTCGGCGGCGCGGCGGCTGGGGGTGGGCGTGGTGGTGGGGAGCGACCTCTGCCACACCGTGGAGGAGCGGGTGGGGGCGCCGCCGGGGCTGGTCTCGCTCGACTACCGGCGCCCGGAGCGGGCCGCCCTGGCGGCCGGCCACCCCATCCGCGGCGTGGTCCCGGGCGACGACGGCACCAGCCTCATCGCGGCGCTGGCCGCCGAGCGGCTGGGGCTGCCGCACAACCCGCCCGCGGCGGCGCGGCGGGCCGGCCACAAGGCCGAGAGCCGGCGCGCGCTGCGGGCCGGCGGCGTCCCGGTCCCCCGCTTCTGGACCTTCCCGCGGGCCGGCGGGCCGGACGGTCCGGCGCGCGAGGTGGAGTACCCCTGCGTGCTGAAGCCGGTGGGCCTCTCGGCGAGCCGCGGGGTCATCCGGGCCGACGACCCCGCGGCCTTCGCCGCCGCCTGGCGCCGCATCGAGCGCATCCTCGAGAAGGCGGCGAGCGAGCGGAGGCCCGGCGGCGCGGCGGGCCGGGCCGAGCTGCTGGTGGAGGCCTTCGTTCCCGGCGCCGAGGTGGCGCTGGAGGGGCTGCTGCGCGGCGGGCGCCTGGAGACCCTGGCCCTCTTCGACAAGCCCGATCCGCTCGACGGCCCCTACTTCGAGGAGACCATCTACGTCACGCCCTCCCGCCACCCGCCGCCGCTCCAGGCCGCGGTGGAGCGGGTGGCGGCCGCCGCCGCCCGGGCGCTGGGGCTCGTCGAGGGGCCGGTCCACGCCGAGCTGCGCCTCTCGCCGCAGGGGCCGGTGGTGCTGGAGGTGGCGGCCCGCAGCATCGGGGGGCTGTGCGCCCGGACGCTGCGGTTCGGCGCCGGGATCTCGCTGGAGGAGATCCTGCTGGCCCACGCCGCCGGGCTGCCGATCTCGGCGCTGCGCCGGGAGGAGCGGGCCGCGGGGGTGATGATGCTCCCCATCCCCCGCGGCGGGATCCTGCACGGCGTCGAGGGCGTCGAGGCGGCCCGGGCGGTGCCGGGCGTCGAGGACGTGGTGATCACCGTGCCCGAGGGGCGCGCGGTGGAGCCCCTGCCCGAGGGGGACAGCTACCTGGGCTTCCTCTTCGCCCGCGCCGCGACCCCGGCGGAGGTGGAGCGGGCGCTGCGCGCCGCCCACGGCCGGCTGCGCTTCGACATCCGGGCCCCGCTGCCCACCGTGTGACATCCGGGGAGGGGCCCCAGCGAAGCTGGGGAGGGCGGAGCCCTCCCCGCGGGACGGCGCGCGAGGCGGAGCCGAAGCGCGCCAGGGACCCGCGCAGCGGGGGTGGGGCCCCGACGGCTCCGCCGGCGGGGCGGGGGCGCGGCCCCCGTTCAATCGATGGAGGCCAACTGGCCTCCGGTGGGCTCCGCTCAACAGAACCAGGATTCGGTGAGCCGGGGCGGGGCCGCGGCGGGGGCGGGCCGGGCGGCCACGTGCCGGTGGGGCCGGCCGGCCGCCGCCAGGGCCAGCTGCCACACCCGGTCGAAGCTCTCGCCCGCGGGGCGGCGCACCGCGGCGTCCTCCTCGACGGCCCGGGCCACCCGGAGCTGGAGCAGGTCCATCCGCGGGTCGGGGTGGCGCCAGGTCCAGGTGAGCGCCTCCTCGTCCAGCCGTTCCGGCCGGAAGTCCTCGTCCGGCGGGACCGGCGCTCCGGGCCGCCCCGACAGCAACAGCGAGCCGGGCGGGACCAGCAGCCGGATGGAGAGCTGCACCGGGTCGAGCGCCTCCCGCCAGCCCTCGCGGTCGAAGGTCTCGAGCAGCTCGAGGTACTCCTCCAGCGTGCCCCAGGGGGTGAAGGGGACCAGCGAGGGGCGGAGCGACAGCCCGGCCTCCCGGCAGGCGGCGAAGGCCCGGAAGGCGTCGGCGCGGCCGTGGCCCTTGTCGAGCCGCGCCAGCACCCGGTCGGAGAGCGACTCCAGCGCCGAGACCACGAACAGGGCGCCGTGGCGGCGCAGCTCGGGGAGCAGCTCCCGGTGCGC
>JAJZTO010000237.1 GCA_021848865.1 Myxococcales bacterium | reverse complement strand
TCTGTGATGGCCGGCGAGGGGGTGCGCTGGGCGGCGAGCGACGAGGGCGTGCTCTTCCACTCGCTCCCCGCCGACGCCCGGCGGCTGCGCTCGCTCTACCGGCCCTGGCGCGTCTCGGCCGGCGCCGCCGGCGAGATGGGGATGCTCTTCCGCGACCGCGGCCTCTCCGACCTCATCGGCTTCACCTACGCGCGGACCGGCGCGCGCGAGGCGGTGGCCGACTTCCGCAGCCACCTGCGCGCCATCGGCGAGGCCTGGGCCGACGACGGCAACGCCGGGCCGGCCACGGTGGGCGTCTTCCTCGACGGCGAGAACCCCTGGGAGCACTTCGCCGGCTCGGGGCGGGACTTCCTGGAGGGGCTCTACCGCGCGCTGGAGGCCGACCCCCGGATCCAGACCGTCACCGTCGACGAGGCCACCGCCGGCGCCCCCGGCCCGGCCGTCCCCCGCATCCACTCCGGCTCCTGGATCGAGTCCAGCTACCGCATCTGGATGGGCCACGACGAGGACCGGCGCGCCTGGACGGCGCTGGGCAAGGCCCGCGCGGCGCTGGCCCGCGCCGAGGAGGCGGGGGCGCGCCCCCCGGCCGACCTGGCCGAGGCGCGGCGGCTGCTCCACGCCGCCGAGGGCTCCGACTGGTTCTGGTGGTACGGCGACGACTTCGAGACCGAGCTGGCGCCGGAGTTCGACGCCCAGTTCCGCGGCCTGGTGTCGAGGGCCTGCGCGCTGGCCGGCGTGCCGGTCCCCCCCGAGGCCCTCGCGCCCATCAAGAAGGTCGGCCCGGCGGAGGCGGGCCCGGTGCGCGAGCCCACGCTGCTGCTCACCCCGTCGATCGACGGGCGCGAGACCACCTACTTCGAGTGGCAGGGGGCCGGGCTCTACCGGCCCACCGCGGCGCACGGGGCCATGTTCGGCGGCACCCTGGCGTTCCGGGCCCTGCACTTCGGCTTCGACCTGCAGGCGCTCTACCTCCGCCTCGACCCCGCCGAGTCGCCGCAGCGCACCGCCGAGCTGTGCACCGCGGTGCGGGTCACCGTGAAGGCGGACGGGCGGGAGCGGGTGGTGGCGTTCGCCGTCTCCCCCGACGGCACCCCGCACCCCGGGCGGCTGGAGGGCGCCGCGCTGGGCACCGCCGCCTGCGCCCGGGTGATGGAGCTGGGGCTGCCCTTCGCCCCGCTCGAACTGCTCCCCGGCGCCGCCGTCGAGGTGGCGGTGCAGGTGTTCCGCGGCGAGGTGGAGGTGCAGCGCCTGCCCCAGACCGGCTGGCTGCGCTTCACCGTGCCCGACGAGGACTTCGAGCGGGTGCACTGGCGGGTGTAATATCCGCCGGGAGTGAACGACACCGGGACCCGATTCCGCCCCCCGGGCGCGCCGGCGGCCGCCCCCGGCGGAGGTCCGGCGCTGCTGGTGGTGGTGGGCGCGCCCGACCCCGCGCTGCTGGGCCGGCGCCTGCCGCTCGCCGCCGACGCGGTGCTGGGCCGCGACGCCGGCTGCGACCTGGTGCTGGCGCTCGACGACGTCTCCCGCCGCCACGCCCGCGTCGCCCTCCGCGACGGCGCCCACGAGGTCGAGGACCTGGGCTCGACCAACGGCACCTTCGTGGGCCGGGAGCGGGTCGCCCGGCGGGCCCTGCGACCCGGGGACCTCCTGGCGGTGGGCTCGGCGCTGCTCAAGTACCTGGGCCCGGACGACCCCGAGTCGGCCTACCACGAGCTGATGGCGCGGCTGGCGCGGCAGGACCCGCTCACCGGCCTGGCCAACCGCGCCGCCTTCGACGAGGCGCTGGGGCGGGAGTGGGGCCGGGGCGGACGCCGGCCGGCCCCGACGGCGCTGCTCCTCTTCGACGTGGACCACTTCAAGCGGGTGAACGACGGCCACGGCCACGCCGCCGGCGACGCGGTGCTCCGCGACCTGGCGGCGCTGCTCCGCGGCCTGCTCCGGCCGGACGCCCTGCTGGCGCGCGTCGGCGGCGAGGAGCTGGCGGTGGTCCTGCCCGACGCCGGGCTGGCGGAGGCGCGCGCCCTGGGGGAGCGCTGCCGCGCCGCGGTGGAGGGCCACGCCTTCGGCTTCGAGGGGCGCTTCCTGCCGGTGACGGTCTCGGCCGGGGCCGCCGCCCGGGAGGAGGCGGACGGCGGGCCGGCGGCGCTCCTGGCCCGGGCCGACGCCCGGCTCTACGAGGCCAAGCGCGGCGGGCGCAACCAGGTGCGCGGCTAGCGCCGGAAGCGCCCCGACGAATCCCGGGCGGCCCCCGGGGAAAGGGGTTATCCTCGGCCGGCCCGTGAAGAACCGCTCCGCGCTCGGTCTCCTCTTCCTCGTCGTCTTCGTCGACCTGCTCGGCTTCGGGATGGTCATCCCGGTCATGCCGCTGTACGCCGAGCGGCTCGGCGCCTCCGAGGCGGCCACCGGCTGGCTCTCCACCGGCTACTCGCTGATGCAGTTCCTCTTCGCCCCGGTGTGGGGCGGCCTCTCCGACCGCATCGGCCGCCGCCCGGTGCTGCTGCTCTCCATCGCCATGACCTCGGTGGGCTTCCTGGGCTACGCCCTGGCCCCGAGCTTCGGCTGGCTGCTGGCCTCGCGCCTCTTCGCCGGCGCCGCCACCGCCAACATCGCCATCGCCCAGGCCTACGTCGCCGACGTGACCCCGCCCGAGGGGCGGGCCCGGGGCATGGGGATCATCGGCGCGGCCTTCGGCCTGGGCTTCGTGCTCGGGCCGGCCATCGGCGGGCTCCTCTCGGTGCGGTCGCTCGCCACGCCCGGCTTCGCCGCCGCGGGGCTGGCGCTCTTCAACCTGGTCGCCGCGGTGATCCTGCTCCCCGAGCCGGCGCAGCGCAGCCCGGCGGCGCGGCGCCGCCGCATCGCCGCGCTCTGGGAGGAGATGCACAAGCCCGGCATCCGGCGGCTGCTCGCCATCTACCTGCTCATCATCCTGGCCTTCAGCGCCATGGAGTCCACCTACTCCTTCCTGGCCCAGCAGCGCTACGGCCTCTCCGCCCGGCACGTCGCCTGGGTCTTCGCCTACATCGGCGTGATCGTGGTGCTGGTGCAGGGCGGCCTGATCGGCCCGCTGACGCGCCGGCTGGGGGAGAAGCGGCTCCTGGTGGCCGGCGCGGTGCTGCAGGGGCTGGGGCTCGCCTCGCTGCCCTTCGCCCACGGGGTCCCCGGGCTGCTCGCCGCCACCGCCCCGCTGGCGGTGGGCTCGGGCCTGGCCTCGCCGGCCATCACCGCGCTCCTCTCCCGCCTCTCCCGCGCCGAGGACCAGGGGGGGACCCTGGGCATCGGCCAGTCGGCGGCGGCGATGGGGCGCATCGTCGGGCCGCTCTCCGGCACCTGGAGCTTCTCCCAGTGGCAGGCGGCGCCCTACCTGGCCGGGGCGGCGCTGATGGCCGCCGCCGCCGCCATCGGCGCCTCCGTCCGTGGGCCGCGCGCCGAGTCGTGAGGTAGACTCGGCGGCGCCATGCCCGAGCTCCGCAGGGACCCCATCGTCGGACGGTGGGTGATCATCGCCACCGAGCGCGCCCGCCGCCCGCAGGACGTGGGCCGGGTCCGCGAGGTGCCGCGCGGGGGGCTCTGCCCCTTCTGCCCGGGCCAGGAGGACAAGACCCCGCGCGAGGTCTACGTGGCCGGCCGAGCGCCGTCCGCCCCCGCCAACGGCCCCGGCTGGAAGGTGCGGGTCGTCCCCAACCGCTACCCGGCCCTGATGATCGAGGGGGACCTGGACCGCGAGCCGGTGGGCATCTACGACCGGATGAACGGGGTCGGGGCGCACGAGGTGGTCATCGAGACGCCGGACCACGCCGCCGAGCTGGCCGGGCTCTCCGAGGCCGAGGTCGCCGAGGTGCTCTTCGCCTTCAAGGCCCGCATCCTCGACCTGCGCAACGACCTGCGCTTCCGCTACATCCTGCTCTTCAAGAACCAGGGGGCCAACGCCGGGGCCACGCTGGAGCACCCGCACTCCCAGCTCATCGCGCTGCCGGTGACGCCACGGCAGGTGTCGGAGGAGATCGAGGGGGCGCGGAGCCACTACGCCCACCGGGAGCGCTGCATCTTCTGCGACATCGTCGTCCAGGAGCGCAAGGACCGCTCGCGGCTCGTCTTCGAGAACGAGGAGTTCGTGGTCTTCGCCCCCTTCGCCCCGCGCAGCCCCTTCGAGACCTGGGTCGTGCCCAAGCGCCACGAGTCCAACTTCGAGGCCGAGCCCCGGGAGCGGCTCGGGCTCTGCGCCGCCGCCCTGCGCTCCACCCTGAAGCGGCTCGCCGTGGCCCTGGGCGACCCGGCCTACAACTTCATCATCCACTCCAACCCGCTGCGCGACCCGCCCAGCCCCAGCTACCACTGGCACATCGAGGTGATGCCGGCCCTCACCCACGTGGCCGGCTTCGAGTGGGGCTCCGGCTTCCACATCAACCCGGTGCCCCCCGAGGAGGCGGCGGAGTTCCTCCGGCTGGTGGCGACGTAGGCCCCGCGCCATGGACCTCCTCTTCGTCTCGGCCGAGGTCGCGCCCTACTCCAAGGCGGGCGGGCTCGGCGACGTGGCCGGCGCGCTGCCCCGGGCGCTGGCGGCGCGCGGCCACCGGGTGGTGGTCTTCACCCCGCGCCACGGCACCGTGGACCCGGGCCGGCACCGGCTGGAGCCGCTGCCCTTCCCCATCGAGGCCGGCGGCGAGAAGGCCGGCCTCTGGGTGGTCCGGGGCGAGGCCCCGGTCTTCTTCCTGGAGCACGAGCGCTGGTTCGGCCACCGGCGCGGCATCTACTCCGACCCCGGCCACGAGTACGGCGACAACGCCCAGCGCTTCGCCTTCTTCACCCGGGCCGCGCTGGCGCTGCCCGGGGTCATCGGCTTCGCGCCGCGCATCGTCCACCTCCACGACTGGCACACCGCGCTGGGGGCCTGGCTGCTGCGCCACGAGGCGGACGCGCTCCCCTGGGCCGGCGGCGCCCGCAGCCTCCTCACCATCCACAACCTGGCCCACCAGGGCGTCTTCCCCAAGGAGCTGGTGCCGGCGGTGGGGCTGCCCTGGTCGGCCTTCCGCTTCGAGGCGATGGAGTTCCACGACCGGCT
>JAJZTO010000236.1 GCA_021848865.1 Myxococcales bacterium | reverse complement strand
GGCCGCCGTCGGCAGCTTCCCGAGGCTCGCGGCCACCGCGCCCAGCTCCGCCGAGCCCAGGAACACCTTGGCCCCGTTGCCCATGCGGTCGTCGAAGTTGCGCGTCGAGGTGGAGTAGACCGTGGCGCCGTCCGGGACGCGCGCCTGGTTGCCCATGCACAGCGAGCAGCCGGCCGTCTCGATGCGGGCCCCGACGGCGCTGTAGACCGAGAAGTAGGACTCCTCGCGGAGCTCCTTCTGGTCCATGCGGGTCGGCGGGCAGAGCCAGGTGCGCACCTGGCCGGTGTACTTCTGCCCCTTCCAGATCTCGCCGGCGGCGCGGAAGTGGCCGATGTTGGTCATGCAGGAGCCGAGGAAGACGTCGTCGATCTTCGTCCCGGCCACCTCGGAGAGCGGCTTCACGTCGTCCGGGTCGTTGGGGCAGGCCAGGATCGGCTCCCGGATCCCGGCGAGGTCGATCTCGATGACCGCGGCGTACTCGGCGTTCTTGTCGGCGCGCAGCAGCTCCGGCCTGGCGAGCCACTTCTCCGCCGCGTCGATGCGCCCCTGGATGGTCTTCGGGTCGCCGTAGCCGTCGGCGATCATCTTCCTCATCAGGGCGACGTTGGAGCGGAGGTAGGTGGACACCGTCTCCACCGAGAGGTCCACCGTCGCCGCCGCGGCGCTGCGCTCGGCCGCCGCGTCGGAGAGCTCGAAGGCCTGCTCCACGGTGAGGTCGGGGAGCCCCTCCATCTCCAGGATCCGGCCGTTGAAGACGTTCTTCTTGTTCTTCTTCGGGACGGTGAGCAGCCCCATCCGGATGGCCTGGTAGGGGATGGCGTTCACCACGTCGCGCAGGGTGATGCCCGGGTTCGGCTTGCCCTTGAAGCGCACCAGCACGCTCTCCGGCATGTCCAGCGGCATGAAGCCCAGCGCCGCGGCGAAGGCCACCAGGCCGGAGCCGGCCGGGAAGCTGATGCCGATGGGGAAGCGGGTGTGGCTGTCGCCGCCGGTCCCGACGGTGTCGGGGAGCAGCAGCCGGTTGAGCCACGAGTGGATGACGCCGTCCGACGGCTTCAGGGCCACGCCGCCCCGCTCCTGGATGAAGGACGGCAGGTTGGCGTGCATCTTCACGTCGGCCGCCTTGGGGTAGGCGGCGGTGTGGCAGAAGGACTGCATCACCATCGGCGAGAGGAACTTCAGGCAGGCCAGCTCCTTCAGCTCGTCGGCGGTCATCGGCCCGGTGGTGTCCTGGGAGCCGACGGTGGTCATCCTCGGCTCGCAGGCGGTGCCGGGGAGCACGCCCGGCAGGCCGGCGGCCTTGCCCACCATCTTCTGCGCCAGGGTGTAGCCCTGGCCGGGCTTGGGCTGCGGGTTCACCGGGAGGGTGAAGAGCTTCGTCGCCGGGAGGCCCAGCGCCTTCCGGGCCTTGTCGGTGAGCGCCCGGCCGATGATCAGCGGGATGCGGCCGCCGGCGCGGAACTCGTCGGCCAGGGTGTTGGGCGAGAGCTTGAAGGTGGAGAGCACCTCCCCCTTCTCGGAGCGAACCTCCCCCTTCACCGTGTCCACCACCACCACGTCGCCGGTCTTCAGCCGGGTGACGTCGGTCTTGATGGGCAGCGCGCCCGAGTCCTCGGCGGTGTTGAAGAAGATGGGGGCGATGACGCCGCCCAGGATGAGCCCGCCCCGCTTCTTGTTGGGGACGAAGGGGATCTCGTCGCCGATGGCCCACTGGACGCTGTTGCAGGCCGACTTGCGCGACGAGCCGGTGCCCACCACGTCGCCCACGAAGGCCACCTGGAAGCCCTGGGCGCGGAAGTCGGCGATGGTCTTGAGCCCGCCCGGGAAGCGGGTCTTGCCCATGGCCAGGGCGTGGAGGGGGATGTCGGGGCGGGTGGAGGCGTCGCCGGCGGGCGAGAAGTCGTCGGTGTTGATCTCGCCGTCCACCTTGAAGACCTTGGCCTTCACGGTCTCGGGGACGCCCGGCTTCGAGGTGAACCACTCGGCGTTGGCCCAGGACTCCAGCACCTTCCTGGCGGCCGCGTTGCCCTTGGCGAGCTTCGCCACGTCGTCGAAGCCGTCGTAGACGGTGATGCAGGTGGAGAGGGCCCGGGCGGCCTCGTCGGCCAGCGCCGGCTCCTGCAGGGCCTTCACCAGCGGCGGGACGTTGTAGCCGCCGAGCATGGTGCCGAGCAGGTGCACCGCCTCCTTGGGCGTCAGCACCGGGCACTTCTTCGCGCCCGCGGCCACGGCGCCGAGGAACTCGGCCTTCACCTTCGCGGCCGGGTCGACGCCCGGGGAGACGCGGTCGCGCAGCAGGCCGAGCAGCAGCTGCTCCTGCCCCTTGGGAGGGCTCTCCAGCAGGGCGCACAGCTCGCGGGTCTGCTGGGGGTCGAGGGCCCGGGCGGGGATGCCGAGGGCCTTGCGCTCTTCCACGTGCTTCAAGTAGGCGTCGATCACGGACTTTCTCCTTGGCGAGGACGGGGGCGTTCTTACACCAATCCGGGGCGGGCTGTCAGCGGGAAGCGGTGACGCGCCGGACCTCCACCCGGTTGTCGTAGAAGGTGCTGCCTCCTCCGGCGTCGGTGAGCCGCTGGGAGGTGAGCGCGTTCACGTTCCGCCCCCCGGGCGAGGCGGAGAGCCAGGGCACCCCGGCCGCCACCGCCACGCCCGCCGGGACCTGGTCCGTCACCTCCAGCCGGAAGCGCACCTCGCCGAGCGCGTTCCAGGCCAGGACCTCCTCCCCGTCGGCAAGCCCGCGCGCCGCGGCGTCGCCCGGCGAGAGCTGGAGGGCCGGCGTGCCCTGGCGCCGCACCAGGTCGGCGCGCTCGCCGAAGGAGGAGTTCAGGGTGTCGACCGCCGGCGCGGTCTGGAGCCGCAGCGGCAGCGTCCCGCCCTCCTCGTGGGTCGGCTGCCAGTCGGGGAGCGGCGGGCGGGCCGCCGGGTTCAGGACCTGGATCTTCCCGGAGGCGGTCGGCCACCGCCCCCGCGGGGCCTTCATCCGGACCGCCCGGCCCTCCTCCAGCGCCGCCCGGTCGATCCCCTCGGTCCAGGCGGTGGGCCGGGAGAGCAGCAGGTCCACCACCTGCTCGTCGCCGAGCCGGAAGAGCTCCTCGCCGAAGCCCATGGCCCGGGCCAGCAGCCGGAAGGTCTCCCAGTTGGACTTCGCCTCGCCGAGCGGCGGGAGGGCCGGCCGGGTCCGCTGCAGCCCGAAATGGCCGTAGGAGCGGAACAGGTCGTGGCACTCCAGGCTGGTGGGCGCCGGCAGCACCACGTCGGCCCAGCGGGCGGTGTCGGTGAGGAAGCGCTCGTGGACCGCGGTGAAGAGGTCCTCGCGGGCGAGCCCCCGGAGGACCGCGTTCTGGTCGGGCGCCACCGCCGCGGGGTTGGAGCTGTAGACGTAGAGGGCGTGGACCCGCGGCGCGGCGAGCTCGGTGAGCGCGTGCCCGAGCTGGTTCATGTTCACCAGCCGGGTCTTCCCGGGTTGCAGCTCCTCGCGGGTCAAGGGGGCGAGGTCCACCGCCGGGACCGTCCCGGCCGAGGTCAGCATCCCGCCGCCGGGCCTGGCCCAGGCCCCGACCGCGGCCGGCAGGCAGGCGACCAGGCGCACCGTCCCGGCGCCGTTCCCGTACCGGGAGGCGCCGTAGCCCAGCCGGAGGAAGGGGGCGCGGGCCTTCCCGTAGGCGCGCGCCAGCGCCTCGATCCGGGCGGCCGGGAGCCCCGTCGCCTCGGCGCCCCGGGCCGGCGTCCAGCGGGGGAGCACCTCGCGGGCCAGCTCCTCCCAGCCCTGGACGTTGGCGGCGACGAAGGCGCGGTCCACCAGCCCGTCACGCTCCAGGACGTGCATCATCGAGAGCGCCAGCGCGCCGTCCGAGCCGGGCCGCACCAGCACCAGGTCGTCGGCCAGCGCCGCGGTGGGCGTCTTCCAGGTGTCGATCACCACCACCCGGGCCCCGCGGCGGCGCGCCTCCCGGGCGCGGCTGGCGAAGTGGATGCTGGTGGCGATCAGGTTGGCGCTCCAGACGAGCACCAGGTCGCTCTCGAGCACGTCGTCGGGCTCGGAGCCGGGCGCCGGGCCCATCACCATCTTCCAGCCGGCGTCCACCGACGAGGAGCAGATGGTCCGGTCGAGCCGGGAGGCGCCGAGCCGGTGGAAGAAGGCGTGGCCGGCGTTGCGCTGCAGCATGCCCATGTTCCCGGCGTAGGAGTACGGCAGGATGGCCTCGGCGCCGTGCTCGGCGGCGACGGCGCGGAAGCGCTCGGCGATCCGCGCCACCGCCTCGTCCCAGGAAACGGGCCGGAAGCGGCCCGAGCCCTTGGGGCCGTCGCGGAACAGGGGCGTGAGCACCCGCCCCGGCGCGTGCACGGTGCGGTCGTAGTCCTTCACCTTCGGGCAGAGCGTGCCCCGCGAGTAGAAGTGGTCGGGGTCGCCGCGCACCGAGCGGACGCGGCCGCCCTCGACCTCGACGAGGAGGCCGCAGGCGTCGGGACAGTCGTGCGGGCAGGTGGAGCGGACGGTCGCGGAGGGCATCGGGGGATCGTGCTCGGGGGGCGGCCCCGGCGCAACCCGGTCCGATCGGCTCCCGGCGGGCCGCGGGCCGCAAGCGGCCATTGACCCGGGGCCCGTCGCGTGGCCCACTCCCGCCGTGCGCGCGCTGGTCACCGGAGCGGCCGGGTTCCTGGGGCGGGTGCTGGTCCGCCGCCTCGCCGCGCGCGGCCTCCCGGTGCGGGCCTTCGTCCGGGGCGAGGCGCCCGGCCTGCCCGACGGCGTCGAGGTGGTCCGCGGCGACGTCACCGACCCGGCGGCGCTGGCCCGCGCCGTCCCCGGCTGCGACCTGGTCTTCCACCTCGCCGGGGCCCGGCGCGGCGCGACCCGCGACGGCTACCTGCGCACCAACGCGGAGGGCACCCGGCTCCTGCTCGAGGCCTGCGCGGCGGCGGGCGCGGGGAGCGCCCGGTTCGTCCTGGCCGGATCGCTCGCCGCCTCCGGCCCCTCCCGGCAGCCGCGCCGCGAGGAGGAGCCGTTCCAGCCGGTGGAGTGGTACGGGGAGTCCAAGGCCGAGGCCGAGCGCATCACCCTCTCCT
>JAJZTO010000235.1 GCA_021848865.1 Myxococcales bacterium | reverse complement strand
TGGGCATCCGGGTGCTGCTGCTCGAGGCCGACCACTCCGACCCCCGCGCCTGGGCCTCGCAGCAGGGGGAGAACCGGCTCACCGCCTTCATGGAGAGCTTCGGATGAGCGGCGCCGCCGGCCTGGGCGTGGACGTGGGCTCGACCACCTGCAAGGCGGTGGCGGTGGACCGCGCCGGCCGGATCCTGGCCTGGCGGGTCGAGCCGACCCACCCGCACATCGAGCCGCAGGTGACCAGGCTGCTCGGGGCGCTGCGCGAGGAGGCGGGCGACGCGCCGGTGGGGGCCACCGGCTACGGCCGCAAGCGCGTCCCGGCGGGCCGGGCGCTCACCGAGATCACCTGCCACGCCCGCGGCGCCTTCGCCCGCACCGGCGCCCCCGGCCTGCTCGTGGACATGGGCGGGCAGGACACCAAGGTCATCCGCATGGGGCCGGCCGGCGAGGTGCTGGACTTCGCCATGAACGACAAGTGCGCCGCCGGCACCGGCCGCTTCCTCGAGGTGATCCTGGGGCGGCTCCAGGTCCCCTTCGCCGAGGTGGCCGGCCAGGCCGCGCGGGCGGAGCGGGCGGTGCCGGTCTCCAGCACCTGCACCGTCTTCGCCGAGAGCGAGGTCATCTCGCTGGTGGCCGACGGCGCGCCGCTCGAGGGCATCGTCAAGGGGCTGCACCAGGCGCTGGCCACGCGGGTGGCCGCCCTGGCGCGCGGCGCCGTGGGGCCCGGGGAGGTCTTCATGAGCGGCGGCGTGGCCCTGAACGCCGCCATGGTGGGGGCGCTCCGCGAGGCGCTGGGCCGGCCGGTCCGGGTGCTGCCGGAGCCGCAGCTGGTCGGGGCCCTGGGCGCGGCGCTGTCGGTGGTCCCCGGCGCGGCCTGAGGGCGCGCCCCGGAGGAGGGTCGCATGCGGGCAGGGCTCGTCGGCTTCGCGCGGTCCGGCAAGACCACCCTCTTCAACGCCCTCACCGGCCTGCACAGGGGCGGCGCCGCCGGGCGGGGGCAGGTGAACCTGGGGGCCATCAAGGTCCCCGACCCCCGGGTCGACCTGCTCTCCGGGATGTTCCGGCCGAGGAAGACCACCTGCGCCGAGATGCGCTTCGTGGACGTCCCCGGCCCGGCCGGCAAGGGCACCGGCCTCGACGCCGCGGCCCTGCAGGCCCTGGCGGAGGTGGAGGCCTTCTGCCTGGTGGTGCGGGGCTTCCCGGCCGCCGACGGCGCGCCCGCCGACCCGGCCCGGGAGATCGCCGACTTCGACGCCGAGCTCACGCTCGGCGACCAGGCGGTGGTGGAGAAGCGGCTCGACCGGCTGCGCAAGGAGGGGCACCGGGGGACCGGCGAGTTCCACGAGCTGGAGCGGGTCCTGGCCCAGCTCGAGGCCGGCCAGCCGCTGCGCGCCATGGCCTGGAGCGACGCCGAGGAGCGGGAGCTGGCCCACTTCGGCTTCCTCTCGCGCCGGCCGCTGCTGGTGGCGGTGAACGTCCCCGAGGAGGCGGCGGCGGCGCCGCCGGCGCCGGAGGTGGAGGCGGCGGCCCGGGCCCGCGGCGCCGAGCTGCTCTCGCTCTGCGCCGCGGTGGAGGCGGAGATCGCCGAGCTCCCCCCGGCCGACCAGCCCGCCTTCCTGGAGTCGCTGGGGCTCGCCGAGCCGGCCCGGGCCCGGTTCATCCGCGCCGCCTACCGGCTCCTCGACCTGATCTCCTTCTTCACGGTGGGCGAGGACGAGGTGCGCGCCTGGACCATCCGCCGGGGCGACACCGCCCCGCGCGCCGCCGGCCGCATCCACTCCGACCTGGAGCGCGGCTTCATCCGGGCCGAGGTGATGCACTACGACGACTTCGTCGCCCTCGGCAGCGAGTCGAGGGCCCGCCACGAGGGCAAGCTCCGGCTCGAGGGCAAGGAGTACGTGGTCCGGGACGGCGACATCCTCAACGTCCGTTTCGCGGTGTGAGGGGCTGGCCGGGGCGTCGCGACCTGTGCCAGAATCTCGCCCCCCATGACCGCGCCCGCCACGCTGTTCCAGAAGATCTGGGACGACCACGTCGTCGCCCAGGAGCCCGGCTCCCCGGCCGTGCTGTACGTCGACCGCCAGCTGGTCCACGAGGTGACCTCGCCCCAGGCCTTCACCGGCCTGCGCGCCCGGGGGCTCCCGGTGCGCCGGCCCGACCGCACCGTCGCCACCGCCGACCACAGCATCCCCACCCGCGGGCCGGTGGTGGACGAGCAGGCGGCGGCGCAGCTCCGGCAGCTCGACGAGAACTGCAAGGAGTTCGGCGTCACCCTCTTCGGCCACGGCAGCCCGAAGCAGGGCATCGTCCACGTCATCGGGCCCGAGCTGGGCCTGACGCTGCCGGGCATGACCATCGTCTGCGGCGACAGCCACACCGCCACCCACGGCGCCTTCGGCGCGCTGGCCTTCGGCATCGGCACCAGCGAGGTGGAGCACGTGCTCGCCACCCAGTGCCTGCTGCAGAACCGGCCCCGGACCTTCGAGGTCCGGGTGGAGGGGGCGCTGCGCCCCGGGGTCTCGGCCAAGGACGTGATCCTCGGCCTGATCGCCAGGCTCGGCGTGGGCGGCGGCACCGGCCACGTCTTCGAGTACACCGGCGCCGCCATCCGCGCCCTCGACATGGAGCAGCGGATGACCGTCTGCAACATGTCCATCGAGGGCGGCGCCCGCGCCGGGATGATCGCCCCGGACGACACCACCTACCAGTACCTGGCCGGCCGCGAGTTCGCCCCCCGCGGCGCCGCCTGGGACGCGGCGCTGGCCGCCTGGCGCAAGCTCCCCACCGACCCCGGCGCCGCCTTCGACCGGACGGTGACGCTCGACGCCGCCGCGCTGGAGCCGATGATCACCTGGGGCACCAACCCCGGCATGGGCGCGCCGGTCACCGGGCGGGTCCCGGACCCGGCGGCCGCCGCCGACGCCGCGCAGCGGGCGGCGCTGGAGAAGGCGCTCGCCTACATGGGCTTCCGGCCCGGCCAGGCGCTGCTGGGCCAGCCCGTGGACGTGGTCTTCATCGGCAGCTGCACCAACGGCCGCATCTCCGACCTGCGGGAAGCCGCCCGGGTGATGAAGGGACGGAAGGTGGCGCCGAAGGTCCGGGTGCTGGTGGTCCCGGGCTCGCAGGCGGTCAAGGAGCAGGCCGAGGCCGAGGGGCTGCACCGGACCTTCGAGGAGGCGGGGGCCGAGTGGCGCAACCCCGGCTGCTCGATGTGCATCGCCATGAACGGCGACCAGATCGGGCCCGGCCAGTACGCCGTCTCCACCAGCAACCGCAACTTCGAGGGGCGCCAGGGGAAGGGCGGCCGCACGCTGCTCGCCTCGCCGCTCACCGCCGCCGCCGCCGCCGTCACCGGGAAGGTGACGGACGTGCGCGCGCTGCTCGGCGCCTGACCCGAGAGGACCCCATGGCCCAGTTCACGACCCTCGCCTCCCGCGTCGTCGTCCTGCCGGTGAACGACATCGACACCGACCAGATCATCCCGGCCCGCTTCCTCAAGACCACCGACAAGGCCGGCCTCGGCGCCAACCTCTTCGCCGACTGGCGCTACGGGGCCGACGGCAAGCCCCGGCCCGACTTCGTCCTCAACCAGCCGTCGGCGCGGGGCGCGGCGGTGCTGCTCGCCGGCGACAACTTCGGCTGCGGCAGCTCGCGCGAGCACGCTCCCTGGGCCCTCACCGGCTTCGGCTTCCGGGCGGTGATCTCCACCTCCTTCGCCGACATCTTCCGGAACAACGCCCTGAAGAACGGCCTCCTGCCGGTGGCCGTGGACGCCGCCACCCTCGCCTCGCTCCGGAGCCTCCTGGAGCGCGACCCGTCGGCGGAGGTGCGGATCGACCTCGCCGCCCAGACCCTGGCCCTGCCCGGCGGGTCCACCGCCTCCTTCCCCATCGACGGCTTCTCCAAGACCTGCCTGCTGAACGGCGTGGACGAGCTGGGGTACCTCCAGGGCTTCGCCGCGCGGATCGCCGCCTGGGAGCGCGCCCACGGCCTGGCGCGCGGCTGACCCGGGCCCGCCATGATCCAGATTTACGACACCACCCTCCGCGACGGGACGCAGCGCGAGGGCATCTCGCTCTCCTGCGACGACAAGCTCCGCGTCGCCCGCCGGCTCGACGAGCTGGGGGTGACCTTCATCGAGGGGGGCTGGCCCGGCTCCAACCCCAAGGACGCCGAGTTCTTCGCCCGGGCCCTCGACATCCCCTGGAAGCGGGCCCGGATCGCCGCCTTCGGCTCGACCTGCCGGGTCGGGGGCGGGCCCGAGGACGACGCCAACATCCGGGCGCTGCTGGACTCGGGGGCGCCGGTCTGCACCGTGGTGGGCAAGACCTGGACCCTGCACGTCACCGACGTGCTGCGCACCAGCCTCGACGACAACCTGCGCATCATCGAGAAGAGCCTGGCCCACCTCGTGGCCCAGGGGCGGCGGGTGATCTACGACGCCGAGCACTTCTTCGACGGCTGGAGGGCCGACCCGGCCTACGCCCTGGAGACGCTGCGGGCCGCCAGGCGCGGCGGCGCCGAGACCATCGTGCTCTGCGACACCAACGGCGGATCGCTCCCCTGGCGCGTCGCCGAGGTGGTCCGCGCCGTGAAGGGCGCGCTGGAGCACCCCCTCGGCGTCCACACCCACAACGACGGGGAGTGCGCGGTCGCCAACACCCTGGCGGCGGTGAGCGAGGGGGCCGTCCAGGTCCAGGGCACCATCAACGGCTACGGGGAGCGCTGCGGCAACGCCAACCTCTGCTCCATCATCCCGGCGCTGGAGCTGAAGCTCGGCCGGCGCTGCCTGCCCGAGGGGAACCTCCGCACCCTCTACGAGGTGGCCCACTTCGTCGCCGAGGTGGCGAACCTGCCGCCGGACGAGCACCTCGCCTACGTCGGGAAGTCGGCCTTCGCCCACAAGGGGGGCATCCACGTCGCCGCCATGCGGCGCAACGAGGAGTCCTACCAGCACGTGGACCCGAAGCTCGTCGGCAACGAGATGCGGGTGGTGGTGAGCGAGCTGTCGGGGCGCGGCAACCTGCTCGCCAAGGCGGAGGAGTTCGGCCTGGCCTCGGCGCCGGGCGGCGCG
>JAJZTO010000234.1 GCA_021848865.1 Myxococcales bacterium | reverse complement strand
TCCGATCTGGCCTCCTCCGCCTTCAGGTACAGGGCGATGGCGGCGGCGGTGTCCAGCGCCTTGCGCCGGGCCTCCGCCCGCTCGTAGAGCGCGCGGGCGAGCCGGGGATCGCGGGCGGGCGCGGCCGGGGCCTGGGGCGCGGTCGGGGCCTGGGTAGGGGCCTGGGTCGCGGTCGGGGCCGCGGTCGCGGGCGGGGTCGAGGCCGGGGCCTGGGGCGCGGCCGGGGTCGGGGTCGGGATCGCAGTCGGGGTCGCGGCCGAGATCGGGGTCGGAGCCCTCCTCGCCGTCACCGCCCACGCGACCAGGCCGCCGGCCGCCGCCAGCGCGGCCAGGCCGGCGACCCAGGGGAGCGGCGACCGGCGCGCCGGAGGCCGGTCCTCCCTCGCCGGGTCCGGCGCGGCCCCGGCCGGCCGCAGGCAGGCCAGCAGCTCGGCCCGGAAGGCGTCGGCGCTGGGCGGGCGGCCGGCGGGCTCCTTCGACAGCGCCCGCCCGACCAGCGCCTCCAGGCGCGGCGACACCGCCAGGTCCGGGCAGCGCTCCCGCAGCGGCGCCGGCGGCTCGGTGATGTGCTTGGTCAGGTAGCCCACCGGCGTGTCGGCCTCGAAGGGCAGCCGGGCCGAGGCCATCTGGTAGAGCATCACGCCCATCGCGTAGAGGTCGCTGCGCGGGTCGAGCGGCCGGCCGCGCGCCTGCTCCGGGCTCATGTACTGCGGCGTCCCGCACACCAGCCCGGCCTGGGTGAGCGTCCCCTCCCCCGGCCCCGGATCGCTGATCTTGGCGATCCCGAAGTCCAGCACCGTGACGTGGTCCGGCTCGTTGCGCCGGTCCTCCACCATCACGTTCTCCGGCTTCAGGTCGCGGTGGATGACGCCCTGGGCGTGGGCCTCGCCCAGCGCCTCCAGGACCTGGGCGCCGATGCGGACGATGCGCGCCTCGGGCAGGGGGCCGGCCTCGGCGATCAGGGCCCCGAGATCCCTCCCGCCCAGGTGCTCCATGGCCATGAAGAGCGTGCCGTCCTCGGCCTCGCCGAAGTCCAGCACCTGGATGGAGTTCGGGTGGGTGAGGCGGGAGGCCGCCTTGGCCTCGCGGTGGAAGCGCTGGGCCACCGAGGGGTCGCTGGTGAGGCCGCGGTGCAGCATCTTCAGGACCACCGGCCGCTCCAGCGTGAGGTGGAGCGCGCGGTAGACGCGCCCCATGCCCCCCTGGCCGATGAGCGCCTCGACCCGGAACTTGCCGTTCACCACCTGGCCGATCCAGGGATCGGCCGCGGCGGCGGCGGTGGCCAGGGCGGCGGCGCCGCAGGCGGGGCAGAAGCGCGAGCCGGCGGCGATGGCCGCGCCGCAGGCGGGACAGGTGGGCACGCCCGCATTGTAGATGAGCCGGGCGCGCCCCGTGCAGTCCCACCGGTGAGCGGCGCGTTGACCCCCCGGCGCGGTGCGGGTAATGCTCTCCGGGCATGGCGGGAAAAGTGCGCTGCGCCCACTGCGGCCAGGACAACGAGGCCGGCTTCTCCTTCTGCCAGTCCTGCGGCCAGTCGCTGCGCCCGGCCCCCCGGACCTGCGGCTCCTGCGGGAGCCCGCTGCTGCCCGGGGCGCGCTTCTGCGGCATCTGCGGACGGGCCGCCGAGCCGCCGGCCGCTCCCCCGGCCGCGGCGCCGGAGCCGCCGGCCTCCCGGGCCCCGGCGGCGGCCTCCCCTCCTCCGGCGCCGGCCGCCGCCGGCCTGGCGGCCGGCCACCTGGAGGTCCGCAAGGCGGGCGTCCTCAAGCTCGTCGCCGTCCGGCCCGACGGCCTGCCCGGGCCGACCTACGTCATCACCCGCGCCCCGCTGCACTGCGGCCGGACCCAGGGCGAGGTGCTCTTCCCCGAGGACGCCACGATCTCGCCGCGCCACTGCCGCTTCACCACCCGCGAGGACGGCACCTGGGTCGAGGACCTGGGGAGCGTGAACGGCACGTTCCTGCGCCTGCGCCAGCCCCGGCCGCTGGCGCCGGGCGACGAGATCCGCGTCGGGCGCCAGCTGCTGCGGCTCGAGCCGGTCCCCCGCGCGGCGCCGGCCGACGGCGCGGCGCGCCCCTGGGGATCGGCCGACCCCGGCTACCGGGCGCGGCTCACCCAGCTCCTGCAGGACGGCGGCACCGGCGAGGTCTTCCCGCTGCGCCACGGCGAGAACGCGGTCGGGCGCGAGGTCGGCCACGTGAGCTTCCCGGGCGACCGGTACGTCTCGGCGCGCCACGCCCGGCTGGACCTCTCCGACGCGGGGGTGCTGCTCACCGACGTGGGCAGCTCCAACGGGACCTTCCTGCGGCTCACCGGGGCCACCCGCATCGCCGGCGGCGACCAGATCCTGGTGGGGATGCAGCTGCTGCGGGTCGAGGGGTAGCCGGCCTGGCGGCCCGGCGGGGGGCGAGCCCCCGCCCCACTACCCGAACGACTTCTCCTTCTGCTCCTGCTCTTCCTTGCAGCGGATGCAGAGGGTGGTGACCGGCCGGGCCTCGAGCCGCTTCATCGAGATCTCCTCCTCGCACTTCTCGCAGATCCCGAAGGTGCCGGTCTCGATGCGCGCCAGCGCCTTGTCGATCTTGGCGAGGAGGAACTTCTCGCGGTCGCGCAGCCGGAAGATCATCGACTGCGAGTACTCGCTGGAGGCCTGGTCGATCTCGTCCGGGAGGTCGTCGGTGTCGAAGCTCGACTCCTCGGTGAGGGTCTTCTTCGCCGACGCCAGCAGCTGCCGGCGCGACTCCTCGAGCATCGTCTTGAACCGCTTCTGGTCCTTCTTGTTCAAGTGACGGACCCCCGGAGCAGCGGCCAAGGCCGCAAAATGAGGGAGGGAAGCTAGTCGCCCACCCCTGGGAAGTCAAGCCGACCGCCCGTCGCTTTTCGCACAGCCTGGCTTCTTTGACTTCGCACCGCACCCGTCGTCTATTGAGCCCGTGGCCGACGCCAAGCTGGAGCGCGAGTTCGTCCGTTCGGCGCTGGTCCTCGCGGGGCGCGCCGACGTCGATCGGCTGGTCATCGTCACCGACCGGCCGCTCGCGCCGGCCGAGCTGCGGGGCCGGCCGCTGAAGAAGAAGCTGGTCTACGCGGTCACCGACGAGGCCATCGCCGACCAGCTCGCCGCCCGGAAGACCACCGCCGTGGTGATCCCGCCCTACGACTACACCCGCGTCGAGCGCATCAAGGTGGCGCTGGTGGCCTGCCGCTCCGAGGGGCTGCTGCGCGACGGCGACAGCATCGTGGCCCTGGCCGGCATGGCGCAGGACAAGAGCCTCGACACCCTCATCCGCGTCCGCATCGGCGCCGAGCAGGAGGAGGAGCGGGTCCGGGTGGACGCCATCGGCCTGGCGCCGGAGTTCAGCACCCAGGTGGTGGAGGCGCTGATCCACGCCGCCATGGAGATCGGCGCCCAGGGGTACGAGGGCCACCCGGTGGGCACCATCCTGGTGGTGGGCGACGCCACCGCGGTGATGGAGAAGAGCCGCCAGCTCACCCTGAACCCGTTCCAGGGCATGAGCGAGACCGACCGGAACTGCCTCGATCCGGCCATCCGTGACGCGGTGAAGACCTTCGCGGTGCTGGACGGCGCCTTCGTGGTGCGCGAGGACGGCGTGGTGCTGGCGGCGGGGCGCTACCTCCAGTCGGTCTCCACCGAGGTCCACGTCCCCATGGGGCTGGGGGCGCGCCACTCGGCGGCGGCGGCGGTGACCAGCGAGACCCGCGCCATCGCCATCACCGTCTCCCAGACCTCCGGCACGGTGCGGGTGTTCAAGGAGGGCGAGATCGCGCTGGAGCTGCACCAGACGGCGCGCCGCATCTGATGACGCCGACCGCGCCCGCCCCGCCGGTCCGCCTCCCCGGCGGCCTCCGCCCCGGCACGGCGGCCTTCCTGCTGGTGGCCGCCTCCACCCTGTTCCACCTCTGGTACGCCGGCCGGCTGCCGCTGTCTCCGCAGGAGGCCTACTACTGGTCCTGGGGCCAGCGGCTCGACTGGAGCTACTTCGACCACCCGCCGCTCGCCGCCTGGACCATCCGGGCCCTGGGCGAGCTGCTCGGCACCTCGGTGCGCGCCATCCGGACCGCGGCGGCGCTGCACTCGGCGATCTTCTCGCTGTTCTTCTACCTCACCGCCCGCCGCCTCGTCGGGCCGGGCGGGGCGCTGGCGGCCACGCTGGTGGGGCTGCTGACGCCGCTCTTCTCCCTGGGCCAGGTGGTGATCACCCCCGACGGGCCGCTGCTGGCGATGTGGGCGGCCGCCATGTACTTCACGCTGCGTGCCGTCGAGGAGGAGCGCGGGGCCTGGCTGCTGGCGGCCGGCCTCGCCACCGGCCTCGCGGCCCTGGGGAAGTACACCGGCTGGCTGCTGGCCCCGCAGATCCTGCTGCTGCTGCTCCTCGACGGGCGCGGGCGCCGGCTGCTCGCCACCCCCTGGCCCTACGCCGGCGTGGCGCTGGCGGCGGCGGCCTTCACCCCGGTGCTGGTCTGGAACGCGCGCCACGACTGGGCCAGCTTCGGCTTCCAGTTCGGGGAGCGGGCCTCGTCGCTGGCGAGCCCGCGCCTGATGCGCACCCTGCGCTTCCTCGGCCTGCAGGCGCTGCTGGCCACGCCCTTCCTGGCGGTGGTGCTCTGGGTGGCGGCCCTGGGGTCGGTGCGCCGCCTGCGCGACCCGGTCTTCCGGTTCGCGGCCGTCTTCTCGGTCCCGGCGCTGCTGCTCTTCGCGGCGGTGTCGCCCTTCGCCTGGGTGAAGGGCAACTGGCCGGCCGTCTCCTGGCCGGCGGCCACCATCGCCGCGGTGGCCTTCTGGCAGCGGGGGCGGATCCCCCGCTGGGTGGCGGCCTCGAGCCTGGCGCTGGCCGCGCTCGGGACCTGCTACGTCCACCTGGCGCCGCTCCTCCCGGCGCTCCCCTTCAGCGCCCGCGACGACATGACCCGCGGCTGGACCGAGCTGGCGGCGCGGGTGCAGGTGGAGCGGGAGCGCATCGGCCCCGGCGCCTTCGTCATCGGCTGCACCTACAAGGCCGCGGCGGAGCTGCACTACTACCTGCCGGACCGGCCGCGCACCTGGTCCGGCGAGACCATGGGCGAGGCCGGGCTCCAGTACACCTTCTGGAACAGAT
>JAJZTO010000233.1 GCA_021848865.1 Myxococcales bacterium | reverse complement strand
ATCTGGGGCGGCGCCTCGTCGCCCACCACCGCCACCACCCGGCGGTCGCCGGCGCACAGGAAGGCCCGGGAGACGCGGCGGCGGTGGACCTCGACGCGCGGCAGCGGCTCGCCCTTCCAGCCCTCCGCCAGCACCAGGTCGCAGGGGGGCAGGAGCCGCGCCAGCGCCCGGGCGCCGGCCACCGGGGGGGCGAACAGGGCCAGCCCCGCCGGGCCCTGGATGGCCGCGGCCAGCGCCCCGGCGCGGCGCAGCCGCTCGGTGTCCTTGCCGCGCCGGTCGAAGGGGTGGTCGTGGCCGGTGTGCTTGAGGACGCAGACCTCGAGCCCGCGGCGGCGCAGCGCCGGGAGCAGCCGGGCGAGGAGCCGGGTCTTCCCCGCGCCGCTCGGGCCGGAGAAGGCCAGGATCGGCGGGGCGCGGCGGGCGGGGCGGCGCTTCACGGGACGTCGTCCTCCAGGAGCCAGGCCTCGACCGGCTCACCCGCCGCCACCGCGCCGGTGCCGGCCGGCAGGTGCAGCAGCGCGTCGGCCAGCGCCGGCCCGCGGACCTGGGCCGCGTCCTGGCCCAGCGGCCGCACCGCGCCGCCCTCCTCCAGCCGCGCCCAGAGGAAGCGGGCCCGCCCGGCCCGCCCCTCCACCGCCTCGGCGAGCGGGAGGCGGGCGCGGCGCCGCGAGAGCCGTGCCGCCCCGGCCATCCGCAGCAGCGCCGGGCGCGCGAAGACCTCGAAGGCCACCAGGCAGGCGGAGGGGCTGCCGGGCAGCCCCAGCAGCGGCTTCGCCCCCACGGTCGCGAAGAGGAAGGGCTTGCCGGGCTTCATGGGCACGCCGTGGACCCGGACGTCGCCGGAGAGGGCGGCCACCGCCGCGGGGACGTGGTCGCGGGCGCCGACCGACACGCCGCCGGTGGTGACCACGGCGTCCCCCTCGGCCAGGGCGCGGCGCAGCTCGGCCACGACCTCCAGCAGGTCGTCGCCCACGGCGCGCCGGACCACCGCCAGGCCGGCGGCCGCCATCGCGCCGGCCAGGGCCGGCCCGCTGGCGTCGGGGGTGCGGCCCGACACCACCTCGTCGCCGGTGGCGAGCAGCACCACCCGCGGCACCCGCACCGCCCGCACCGCCTCGGCCCCCACCGCGGCGCACAGGCCGAGCTGCCGGGCCCCGAGCCGGACGCCCGCGGGCAGCGCCTCGGCGCCCGGGGCCACGTCCTCGCCGGCGCGGCGGACGTTCTCCCCGGCGCGAGCCGCCCGGTGGAAGTGCGCGCGCCCCGCCTCCTCGCGGACCAGCTCCTCCTGCACCACCGCGTCGGCGCCGGCCGGCAGCGTGGCGCCGGTGTAGACGCGCGCCGCCTGGCCCCGCTCCAGGGGGCGGCCGGGCTCCTGGCCGGCGTAGACCGTCTGCCCCACCGGCAGCGCCGCGGCCCCTCGCACGTCGGCGGCCCGCACCGCGTACCCGTCCATGGCGGAGCAGGTGTGCGGCGGCGCGGCGAGGCGCGCCCGCACCGGCTCCGCCAGCCAGCGGCCGGCCGCCCGCGCCAGCGGAACCTCCTCGTCCGGCAGGCGGGACACGCCGCCCAGCACGGTCTCGCGGATGGTCTCGAGCGCGGACATCGAGCGGCCATCTTGCCATGGCGTCCGCCACCCCGTACGGGGGTTCGAAGCCCGCCCGCCCGGCCTCTTCCCCCACCGCAAAGGTTGCGCACCTTTCCGATTGATCTGGGGCAAAAACGCAACCCGTGCGGGATAATCCACTCGAAACGCGGGCCTAGCTTGTGCAACCAGACGAAGATCAAGTGGAGCGCATACCGCCTTTGGAGGTCCCGTGCTTTCGAGCAGCCCCGTCACCGATTGCAGCTCCTGCTCCCTGGGTGTCGCCTCCGGCCCGGGGCGCTGCAAGTTCACGCCCGTCGCGCGCGAGGCCGGCGCGACGCTGTGCGCCCAGGGTGAGCGGCCGCGGACGGTCTACTTCGTCAAGGAGGGCTTCGTCTCGCTCTCGGCCGTGAGCCCCCGCGGCGCCGAGACGGTGCTCACGCTGCGCGGCCCCACCACGCTGCTCTGCGCCGAGGCGCTCCACGGCGAGCCGTCGCCCTACGAGGTCCGCGCGCTGTCCCCGGTCAAGCTCTGCGGCATCGGGGCCGAGGCGATGAGCCAGTGGGTCGGCCCCGACCGCGGCCCGGCGCGGGCGGTGCTGGACCTGCTGCTCCTCGAGTCGCGGCTCCAGCGGGACGAGGTGAACTACCGGCAGGGCGACTGCCTCTCCCGCGTGGCCCGCTTCACGCTGGCGCACGCCCGCTTCCTCGCCGACCGGCCCAACGCCGTGCGCAAGCAGGTGGTGGCGCGGCTGCTGGGCATGCGCCCCGAGACCCTGTCGCGATGCCTGACGCGCCTGGAGCGCGACGGCGTGGTGGACGCCTCGCGCGGCGTGCGGGTCATCGACTCCCGGCGGCTCGCCGCCATCGCGCTGGAAGAGGCGGCCGCCTAGCGGCGTCCGCCGCGCCGCCGCCAGCCGCGCCGGATCGCCGCGAGTGACGCGCGGCAATCGCCCCACCCACACCCGATCATCCCCCACCCAGACCGGCCCACGGCCCGCGCCGGGCTGCGCGGTTTCGCGCACGGATCGAGGAACGGCGCGGGGATCGCCGGCCACCCGTCCGGAGGGCCGCGGGCACGGAATTTTCATGTGTCGTCATGAGGTTGTGATGGCGAGCGGTAGCGCGGCCAGGCAGCGCGGGGAGGCCGAGATGGCGGTCGAGGTGGTGGAGCGGGAGAGTGGTGAGCTGGTCCTCCGGTTCCGGGGGGAGTTCTCCGCGCAGGACGCGAGGGACATCCACCGGGCGATGGCGGGGGCGCGCCGCGCCGGCACGGTGACGCTGGACTTCGGCCGGGTGCAGCGCTTCGAGGACTTCGCGGTGGCGCTGGTGGCTCCGTACCTCGTCGCCACCGGCGGGCGGCGCGTCCGCGTCGTGGGGCTGGGCCAGCACCAGCGGCGCATCCTCGAGTACTTCGGCGTCCCGGGGACGGCGCTGGGCGACGACGACCAGCCGCTGGCGCACGCCTGAGGTGCCCGCCGCAGGAGGGCGCCCCGGCGAGCCGGTCACTCCCCCTGCGAGCGGCCCAGCAGCCGCCCCACCCGCCGGGCGACGCGGACCACCCAGGAGCCGACCAGGTCCAGCAGCCGCCGGTGCAGCGCCGAGCGGGCCGCCACCTCGCCGGGCAGCACCGGCCGCGACCCCTCGAGGTGGCGCGCGATCCAGGCCTCTCCGGCCCGGACGGCGTCGGGGAGCTGGACCTCCAGCAGCGACTCCAGGTTCGCCAGGGAGAGCGGATCCAGGTTGAAGCTCCCGAGCAGGAGCCGCTCGCCGTCCATCACCGCCACCTTGGCGTGCAGCACGCTCCGCTCCCACTCGTGGATGCGGACGCCGGCGCGCAGCAGCCGGCCGTAGAGCCGGCTCGCCACCGTCGCCGCCAGCGGGATGTCGCTCTTGCCGGGCAGCAGCAGCACCACCTCCACGCCGCGGCGCGCCGCCGCGGTGATGGTGCGCACCAGGCGCCGGTCGGGCAGGAAGTAGCCGTGGGCCAGCCGCACCGAGCGGCGGGCGGCGCCGATGGCCTTCAGGTAGCGGTGCCGCAGCGGGCGGCCGCCGCCGATGCCCGAGAGCATCAGGCGCACCGGGCCGTGGAGCGGCGGCACGCCGCGGCTCCGGAGCCGCTCCGCGAGCCAGGCGCAGGCCGGGCCCCGGACCTCGGCGGCGAGGTCGGCCCAGGCCGGCTTCCCGCCGCCGCCCCGGTACTCGTCGCCGACGTTGATGCCGCCGACGAAGGCCACCTCCTCGTCCACCAGCAGCAGCTTCCGGTGGTTGCGGGCCAGCCGGCCCAGGAGCAGCGCCGCCAGCGGGTGGTAGACCCGCACCCGCACGCCGGCCGACTCGAGCAGCGCCTCGATCCGCCGGCCGTCCAGCGCCGAGCCGATCCCGTCCACCACCACCCGCACGCGGACGCCGCGGCGCGCCGCCGCCGAGAGGGCGTCGACGAAGCGCCCGCCGGTGGCGTCGAGGGCGAAGGCGTAGACCTCGAGGTGCACCGAGGCCCGGGCCCCCTCGATGGCGGCCAGCATCCGCGGAAAGGCCTCGGCGCCCCCGTCCAGGACCTGGACCTCGTCGCCCGCCGGGCCATTGGCTCGATCACCCACCGGACTGGTAGCCTACCCCGATGAAGCACGTCCTGGTGGGCATCGATGGGTCGGCCGCCTCCCACAAGGCGGCGCGGATGGCGGCGGAGATCGCCGGCAAGTTCGGCGCCCGCCTGACGCTGGCCTACGTGGTCCCGCGGCTGCTGCTGCCGCCCGACGCCTACGGCCTGACGGTGGCGGAGGTGGAGGCCGAGCACCGGGCCCACGCCGACGAGGTGCTGGCGGCGGCCGCGGCCGCCCTGGGGCCGGGCGCCGCGCCCTCCCGCCTGGTGCTCTTCGGCTCGCCGGCCGACGCCCTGGTGGAGGCGGCGCAGGCGGAGCAGGCCGACCTGGTGGTGGTGGGCAGCCGCGGCCACGGCGCCGTGAGCCGGGTGCTGCTGGGCTCCACCAGCGGCCGGGTGGTCCACGTCAGCACCGGGCCGGTGCTGGTGGTGCACTGAGGGGGAGTGTGGCAGCATCCCCGGTGGACGCTGCCGAGGGGCCCATGAGCGAGCCGCAGCAAGGGGGCATCCGCATGATCACCGTCGGCGACTTCATGACCCGCGAGCTGGTCACCGTGAAGGAGGCGGACGACCTGGCGCTGGCCGAGTCGATCCTGCGGCTCGGGGGCATCCGCCACCTCCCGGTGGTCCGGGAGGGGCACCTCGCCGGCCTGCTGACGCAGCGCGACCTGCTCCGCTCCGCCGCCCGGAACCCCGCCCGCTCCACCCGGGCGGCCGACGTCATGGTGCGCGAGGTGGTCTCGGTGCGGCCCGCCACCTCGCTGGTGCAGGCCGCCAAGATCATGCTGGCCAACAAGTTCGGCTGCCTGCCCATCACCGAGGAGGACGGCCGGCTGGTGGGCATCATCACCGAGTCGGACTTCGTCCGCTTCGCCGCCGACGTGGTCCAGGACCTGGACCTGGTGGCGGAGGCGGTGGGGTCCGGAAACCGGTCGTGACGCCGG
>JAJZTO010000232.1 GCA_021848865.1 Myxococcales bacterium | reverse complement strand
GATCTCTCGCCGTGGCGCTTCTCCCCGGCCAGCCGGTGGGCCTGCTCCAGCAGGGCCGGGCCGCTCGGCGCCAGCTCCCGCGCCGGCCCCGCCTCCAGCCCCGCCAGCAGCTCCGCCACCGCCGCCGGCACCGCCTGGGCCAGGCCGTCCTCGGTGGCCGGCGCGAACCGGGCGGCGCGCGCCACCGGCACCGCCCGCTTCGCGTCCAGCAGCAGGAGCGAGATGCGGTGCTGCGTGCCGAGCGTCCCCACCTGCCCGGAGAGCACGTAGTCGGCGCCCAGCGCCCCGCCGATCTCGGCAAGGCAGCTCGCCTCGTCGCAGCCGAGGAGCCGGCGCTGCCGCTCCAGCCCGAGCAGCGACGCCAGGTCGTTGCGGCCCATCACCTGGAAGCGGCCCGGCCGCGCCACCTCGGTGGCGACCAGGTCGGTGAGGATCTCGGCCGCGCCGGGCGACACGCCCTGCAGCGCCTTCAGGTCCCAGACCACCACCCGCGGCGCCGCGGTGCGGGCCGGCGCGGGGGCGGCGAGGAGCGCGAGGGCGAGCAGGGCGTGCATGGGCGGCCGCGCGGCCGTCACTTGGCCCGGTCGCGCTCCTGGCCCCACTCCTGGACCACGGTCTCGGCGCGCGCGTCGATCTCCTTCTTCACCTGGTCGGAGAGGCTGCCGGCCTGCTTCAGCCCCTTGAGCGCCTCGACGAAGGTCTTGGCGTCGAGCGAGGCCAGGGCGAAGTAGGTGCGGGTCTTCTCGTTGTAGTAGGTCTTCGGCACCGCGACGGCGTGCAGGGTCTCGTCCACCACCGTCTGGGACATCGAGCCGATCTTCTGGATCGAATCCTCGCCGGTGCCCATCTTGAAGGCGCTGTCCTGCACCGTGCGGGTGAAACCGTCCACCTTGGTCTTCACCACCGCGCCCATCTCGACGCGGGCCCGGGTGGCGGCGGCGTCCATGCCGAGCGCGAGGGAGGTGATGTTCTCGGCGATCCCCACCGAGCAGAGCTGCCCCTTGAGCTCGGGCACCGTGCAGGGGCCGGACCGGGTGCAGGTCCAGTCCGGACCGGTGATGCAGGCGGGCTCGGCGACCGGGACCGGCTTGCTCTCGGCGCAGCCCACGGCCAGGAGTGCGGCGAAACCGAGCGCGGCGTTCCTCGTCTTCATGGATCCTCCTCCACGTCGAATGGTGTGATGCGGCATCTTCGCCGGTCCCGGCGCGGAAAGCGCGTCCCGTCATCTCGGGATGGCGATCACGATCCGTTGAGTGTCTAGATGATATCCTCTTCCGCGCGCCGGCGAGCGCTCGGCCCCCGTGGCACGACACGAGAACGGTGTAGGGAGGACTCGCATGGCTCGCATGTCCCGCTTCCTGGTGGTGGCCTCCTGTGCGTTGCTGGCGGAGGCGACCCCGGCACAGCAGGCGCCCGCGATGTCCGTGAACGAGGCACCGGAGCCGGCCGCCGCACCGGCGCCCACCAAGGCCCCGCCTGCCGCACCGGCGCCCACCCAGGGCCCGGCCGCCGCGCCGGCGCCGGCGCCGGCCGCGGCGCCCGCCGCCGCGTCGAGCGACTGGAAGCCGATGGACTCCACCCGCGCCGCCCAGCCGCTCCCCGCGGAGAGCCCGATGTCCTCCGACATCCAGTCCAAGTCGGTGAACGCGAACGTCCCGCTGCCGCCGCCGCCGGCCGGGACCACCGCCAAGACCGCGGACGACGGCGTGCAGGTCCTCGACGCCGGCACCCAGGCCCCGCCGCCGCCGGGGGCCGCCGAGCCCGAGGTGAAGGTCGTCGGCGACCAGACCGGCGTGATGCTCGAGGCCCAGCGGAAGCTGCAGTCCGACGAGATCCGCCAGCGCTGGGCGCAGCGCGGCGGCAGCATCACCGGCTACGAGGCCGGCCTGGGAGCGACCCTCATGTACCTGCACAAGGACATGAGCGCGACCGCCGGCTCCGGCGCCTACATGGACATGTCGGGCGCCGGGCTCAACGCCAGCGCGCGCGTGACCCTCTACAACCTGAAGGCGCCCCAGTACGAGACGCGCGACACCAGCTGGACCGCCTTCAAGATCGGGGGCGGCTTCGACATCGCCTCCTTCGGCGTGACCACCCAGTTCTACATCCCCATCCGGTGCGTCTCCGGGTTCTGCGCCGGCGGCATGGAGACCTCCAGCGCCACGATGAGCCAGACCTCGATGGTCGGCACCCTGGGCCTGATGAAGGCCTGGGGCTCCTTCGACTCGCCCGACGAGTGGTCGGGCACCGCCATCGGCGTCGAGTGGGCCCCGACCTACACCTCGACGACGGTGAAGCCGGCCCAGGGGGACCCGACCACCAGCAAGGCCTTCAACGCCGCCGGGCTCGCCGTGGACTTCCAGAGCGGCTCGCTGAAGACGCTGGCGATGAGCACCGCCAAGCCGGCCCACTGGAAGGTCCGGATCTTCCTGCTGCCGCCGGTGGGAGACGTCCCGCTCATCATGACGGCCAGCTTCAACGCCTCCTGGTACTGACCGCCCGCCCCGGGACGAGGCCACGATGACCGCCCGCTCGACCGCGCTCTGCGCCCTGCTCCTCGCCGCCTGCGCCCCGGTGCAGGTGCACCGCCTGGACGCCCGGGAGGTGAAGGACCTCTCCGGCCGCTGGAACGACACCGACGCGCGGCTGGTGGCCGACGAGATGATCGCCGACAGCCTGGGCCGCCCCTGGCTGCCGGCGGCGCGCCAGCGGCTCGGGCGCACCCCCACGGTGATCGTCGGGGTGGTGCGCAACCTGAGCATGGAGCACATCGCCACCGAGGTCTTCGTCGAGTCGCTGCAGCGGTCCCTCATCAACTCCGGGCAGGTGGCCTTCGTCGCCAGCCGGGACGAGCGCCAGCAGCTGCGCGACGAGCGGCTGGACCAGGACCGGAACGCCTCCGACGCCACCCGCAAGGCGCAGGGGGAGGAGACCGGGGCCGACTTCGCCCTCTCCGGCGCCATCAACGCCGTGCAGGACGAGGTGGCGGGGGAGAAGGTCGTCTTCTACCAGGTGAACTTGAAGCTGCTCGACGTGCAGTCGAACCAGATCGTCTGGAACGGCCAGAAGCAGATCAAGAAGGTCGTCGTCCGCTCCGCGGTCGGCCTGTGAGCGGGGGGCCGACCGTGGCGCGCCCCCCGTGCTCCCGCCGGCCGGCGCTGCTCGCCGGGCTGGCCGCCCTGGCCGCCGGCGCCGGCTGCGTCTCGGCCACCTCCGCCTACCGGGAGCACGTGAACGCCCTGGTGGAGCAGGACCAGTACGCCGCCGCCCTCCAGGCCGTGGAGGAGCAGCGCGTGCCCAAGTACGGCGAGCGGGACCGCGTCCTCTACTGGCTCGACAAGGGCGCGCTCCTGCACATGAGCCGCGACTACCGCGACAGCGACGCCCTGCTGGACCAGGCGGAGCTGCGCATCGACGAGCTGTACACCAAGAGCCTCACCCAGGCGGCCGGCACGGTGCTGGTGAACGACGCCACCCAGGACTACGCCGGCGAGCCGCACGAGCGGGCGCTGCTCTACGTGCTGCGCGCGCTGAACTACGCCTTCGCCGGGAAGGCCGACGAGGCGGTGGTCGAGGCCCGCAAGGTGACGGCCTTCCTGCAGCTGTCCGGCGAGCGGGTGGGGATGAAGGCCTACCGCGACGACGCCTTCGCCCACTACCTCTCGGCGATGCTCTTCGAGGACGCCGGCCGGCTCGACGACGCCCGCATCTCCCGCGACGCCGCCGAGCGGGCCTACGCCGGTTACGCCGCCGCCTTCCGCACGCCGGCGCCGCAGTTCGGCCTGCCGACGCGCGGGGCGCGGGACGGCGAGCTGGTGGTGGTCCAGTACGCCGGCAAGGTGCCCATCCGCGGCTCCAAGACCACCTCGGTGCCGGTGGGCCGCAAGCTCACGGTGCGGGAGATGATGCAGACCAACGCCGACGAGCAGCAGGCCTCCATCCCGGTGGCCATCCCCACCATCGTCATGCAGCCCTGGCGGGGCCGGAGCGCGACGGTGACGGTGGACGGCCGGAGCAGCCCGACGGTGCGGGTCGAGCCGATCTCCGAGATCACCATCAAGGCGCTGGAGGACGAGATGCCGGCCATCAAGGCCCGCGCGGCGGCGCGCGCCGCCGCCAAGGGGGCCGGCTACGGCGCGCTCCAGGGGGCGGCGCCCCGGGTGCTCTCCGGCGCGGCGCTGTCGGCGATGGGGGCCTCGGAGCAGGCCGACACCCGTTCCTGGTTCACCCTGCCCGCCGAGATCCGCATGGCCCGGGTGGTGGTCCCCGCCGGCGTGCACGACGTGGTGGTGACCACCGCCGACGCCCAGGGCGCCACCGTCGAGACCCGCACGCTCCACGGGGTGCGGATCTCGGCCGGCTACCGCACCTGGGTCCACGTCCGCACCGCGAGGTAGCCCATGATCGCCCCGACCCTGGCCCTGGCCCTGTCCCTGGCGCAGGCGCCGCCGCTGACGATCGTCCCCCCGCCGGCGCCGGAGGCGCCCGCCGCGAGGCCCGACTGGGTGGGCGGCATGCCCGCGGCCTTCCCCCGGGAGCGCTGGGTCACCGCCGAGGGATCGGGCGACGATCGCGCCGCCGCCGAGTCGCGGGCCCGCGCCGGCGTCGCCGCCTTCTTCGAGAGCCGGGTGTCGGCCTCCACCCGGGTGCGGGAGGCCGAGGCCCGCCGGAAGGCCGGGTTCGTGGAGCTGCGGGCCAGCGCCCAGGCGGTGGAGCAGGAGGTGGCCGCCACCTCCGCCCGGCTGCTCGAGGGCGTGGAGATCGCCGACGCCTGGACCGACCCGGCGACCGGCCGGGTCCACGCGCTCGCGGCCCTGGACCGGGCCCGGGCGGTGGAGACGCTGCGCCGGAGGCTCGCCGAGGTGGACGCCGAGGTGGCGGCGATCGCGAAGCGGCTCGCCGCGGAGCCGGCGCGCCTGGGCCGCGCCTCGCTGGGCTTCCGCCTGGCGACGGCCGCGGCCCGCCGCGGGCCGGTGGCCGACGAGCTGCGCCTCCTCGACCCGGCGGCGGAGCCGGCGCCGCCCCCGGAGGCGCTGGCGGCGCGCGCCGCCGCCGAGAAGGCGCTCGCCGAGGTGGCGGTCCTGGTGCGCGCCACCGGCGAGGGGAGCGCGTCGGCGGCCGCCGCGGCCACC
>JAJZTO010000231.1 GCA_021848865.1 Myxococcales bacterium | reverse complement strand
GGGCGCTGGCGGCGCCGCGGTCCTCGCGCGGGGGCCGGCGCTCGCCGCGGCCGCGGCGCTCGCGCTTCTGCCCGCGCTCGCTGGCGGCGTCGCGGTCGTCCTGGGCGCCGCGCTCCTCGGCCACGCCGTGCTCGGCCACCCAGGCCCCGTGGCGCGCCTTGCCCTCGACGCAGGCCTCGGCGACCTTGCCGGTGAAGAGCTTGATGGAGCGGATGGCGTCGTCGTTCCCGGGGATGACGTAGTCGATGCCCTCGGGATCGCAGTTGGTGTCCACCACCGCCACCACCGGGATGCCGAGCCGGTTGGCCTCGTGCACCGCGATGTACTCCTTCTTGGTGTCGATGACGAAGAGGGCCGCCGGCAGCCGCGACATCTCCTTGATGCCGCCGATGTTCTGCTCCAGCTTCTCCCGCTCCCGCTCCAGCTGGGCGACCTCCTTCTTCGGGAGCCGCTCGTAGGTGCCGTCCTGCTGCATCTTCTCGATGGTCTTGAGCCGGTCGATGCCGGTCTTGATGGTCTTGAAGTTCGTGAGGGTGCCGCCCAGCCACCGGTTGGTGACGTGGAACATCCCGGAGCGGCCGGCCTCCTCGCGGATCACGTCCTGGGCCTGCTTCTTGGTGCCGACGAAGAGCACGGTGCCGCCGCGGGCCACCGCGTCGCTGACGAAGCGGAAGGCGCCCCGGGCCAGGGTCACCGTCTTCTGCAGGTCGATGATGTAGATGCCGTTGCGGGCGCCGAAGATGTACGGCTTCATCTTCGGGTTCCAGCGCTTGGTCTGGTGCCCGAAGTGGACGCCCGCCTCGAGGAGCTGCTTCATGCTGATGGCGGTGCCCTGCGACTGGAGGGCCGCGGCCATCTCGCCCGGCGCGGCTTCGGGCGCGGGCGCGGCGGGGACGGGTTCGGCCGCGGGTACGGGTGCGGCGGGCGTGACGGGGGTCTCTTCGGTCTGCATGGTCTTCTCCGGTTGGTGTCCGCCACTCTCCAGGCTGCCGGCACCTTCGCCCACCGGGATGCGGCGCTCCGAGGACCGTCCTCGTTCGCCGTCCCAGGGGCACCGGGGTGCCACTGGAAAAGTGTGTGAATTTGACGACCTGGGCCGCTTCGCCCAGCCCCTTCGCCGGCGGTGAGGCCGTTCGAGGGTGGCGGGATCTAGCACGGGACGCCCCGTTTCGCAAGGGCCCGAAAGATCCAAGGTCGCGGAATCACGGGCGGACTATGCTCGCCGCGCCGCGCCGCGGCAGGAGGGAAGCCATGGCACTCGAGGTGGGAAGGAAGGCGCCCGACTTCGCGCTCCCCGACGAGGAGGGGAGGACCGTGAAGCTGTCCGACTTCCAGGGCAAGCGGCTGGTGGTCTTCTTCTACCCCAAGGCCGCCACCAGCGGTTGAACGCAGGAGGCCTGCGACTTCCGGGACGAGGTCGCCGCGTTCACGAGGAAGAAGGTGGCGGTGGTGGGCATCTCGAAGGACCCGCCGGCCGCCCAGAAGAGGTGGAAGGAGGAGCACGACCTCCCCTTCCCGCTCCTCTCCGACGCCGACCACCGGGTGCAGGAGGCCTGGGGGGTCTGGCAGGAGAAGAACATGTACGGCAAGAAGGTGATGGGGACGGTGCGGACCACCGTGCTCGTCGGGCCGGACGGCAAGGTGGAGCGCGTCTTCCCCAAGGTGAAGGTGGAGGGGCACGTCGCCGGCGTCCTGGAAGTGCTATGAGGAGGCGTGCCGAAGCGAACGCCTCCCCGCGCGCCGGGCGCGCGCCCCGAGCGCCGCCCGCCGCGGCGCGCCCCGGGGCGCAAGATCTCCCGGCCGCCGAGCCGCGGCGGCCCCCCGCTGAAGGCCGGCCGCGCCGGCAGCGCCGAGCGGCCGCTGCGCGACGACCTGGTGGACGCCGCGGTGCTCGAGGCCTACGGCCTCTCCCAGGAGCAGGGCTGGCTCGCCGACCGGGCCCTGGAGCGGGTGATGCGCCGCGAGCGGTCGCTCTGGGCCGCCGAGCGCCGGGCGGCCGCCGAGGCGGTCTACGGCATGGTGCGCTGGCGCGGCCAGCTCGGCTGGCTGGCGGGGCGCGAGGGAGCGCTGGAGCCGGGCGGCGGCGGCCCGGCGGCGCGGCTCGATCCGGCGCTGCTCTACGCCTTCTGGCTGGCCCGCTTCGGCGGGCTCTCCCCGGAGGCGGCGGCGCGCCGGCTGGGGCTCGCGCCCCGGGCCCTGGCGGCGGTGGAGGGGGCCGAGGCCCGGCTCGCGGCCGTCGCCGATCCGGTCCTCCGCCTCGCCGCCGGCGAGTCGCTGCCCCGCTGGATCGCCGCCCGCTTCGTCGAGGAGCTGGGGCCCGCCGAGGCGCTGGCGCTGGCCCGGGCCATGAACGCCCGCGCGCCGCTCACGGTCCGGGCGAACCTGCTCCGCGGCAGCCGCGAGGAGCTCGCCGCCCGGCTCGCCGTCGAGGGGGTCGCCGCCACGCCCACGCCCTTCTCGCCCTGGGGGCTGGTCCTCGACGGCCACCAGAACGCCTTCTCGCTCCAGGCCTTCCGCGACGGCTGGTTCGAGATCCAGGACGAGGGGAGCCAGCTGCTCGCCCTCGCGGTGGGGGCGCGGCCCGGCAAGACGGCGGTGGACGCCTGCGCCGGGGCCGGCGGCAAGTCGCTGGCGCTGGCCATGGAGATGCACAACCGGGGCGAGCTCTTCGCCCTCGACTCCGACGGGGGGCGGCTCGACGAGGCGCGGCGGCGGGCGCGGCGCGCCGGCGTCCACAACCTGCGCTTCCGGGTCATCCCCGCCGGCGCCGGGGCCGACGAGGCCCTCGCCGACCTCGCCGGCCAGGCCGACCGGGTGCTGGTGGACGCCCCGTGCAGCGGCCTGGGAGCGCTGCGGCGCAAGCCGGACGCCCGCTGGCGGCTCCAGCCCGGCGACCCGGCGCGCTTCGCCGCCGTCCAGCGGGAGCTGGCGGCCCGCTTCGCCCGGCTGCTCAAGCCCGGTGGCCGGATGCTCTACGCCACCTGCGCCGTGGGGCCGACCGAGAACGAGGAGGTGGCCGCCACCATCGCGGAGCTGCCCGGGATGCGCCCGGTCGCGATCGCCGCGGCGCTCGGCGAGGAGCGGGCCCGGGCCCTCGGCGCCACGGACCACACCCTCGCGCTGCTGCCGCACCGCCACGGCACCGACGGCTTCTTCGCGGCCCTCTTCGAGCGGAGCTGACGTGCCCGAGTTGCCCGAGGTCGAGCACGCGGCCCGCTGCCTGCGGGCCTGGGCCCTCTCGGGGCGCATCCTCGCGGTGGAGACCGACCCCCGCGCGGAGCGGATCTTCCGGCCCGGGTCGGGCGCGGCGCTGGCCCGGGCCCTCGCCGGACGGCGCGTCGCGTCGGTGCGGCGCCTCGGCAAGCACCTGCTCCTGGAGCTCGCCGGGGGCGGGCCGCTCGGCCTGCTCTCCCACCTGGGCATGACCGGCAAGTGGGTCCGGCGGCTGCCCGGCGAGCCGCCGCCCTCCCACGTCCGCGCCAGCCTGGTGCTCGAGGGCGGGGCGGTGCTCCACTACCGGGATCCGCGCCTCTTCGGACGGCTGCGCGTCGTCCCCGGGGCCCGCTTCGAGCTCCTCCCCGAGCTCGGGGCGCTGGGCCCGGACCCCATCGCCGCCGGGATCGACCCCGTCCGGCTGGCGGCGCTCCTCGGCCGGACCCGGCGGCCGGTGAAGGTGGCCCTCCTCGACCAGCGCATCCTCCCGGGGGTCGGCAACATCCACGCCTCCGAGGCCTGCTTCCGCGCGCGGATCGACCCGCGGCGGCGGGCCGACCGGCTCTCGCCGGGGGAGGTGGCGCGGCTGGCCCGGGGGGTGCGCGCGACCTTCGACCGCGCCCTCTCGGCCCTCGGCGCCGGCGAGGAGATCGCCTACGTCGAGGAGGGCGGCGAGAACCCCTTCCTGGTCTACGCGCGCGCCGGGGAGCGCTGTCCGCGCTGCCGGCGGGCCGCCATCCGGCGCATCGTCCAGGCGCAGCGGTCGACCTACTTCTGCCCCGCCTGCGCGGCCGGCGCGGCGCGGCCGGCCGCCTCCGCCTCGGCAAGCCGCGCCCGCGCCTCGGCGTCGCGGGGGTAGAGGCGTACGGCGCGCGCCCGCTCCTCCCGCTCCTCCCGCTCCTCCGGGTACCCGCCCCGCCCGGGTGGCGCGCCGGGCCCACGAGCGTCAACCGGTGGGTCGATTGCCGTGGGCGGCGTGGCTCTGGTACGACCGCGGCATGCGCCCCGAGGAGCTGGCCCGCCTGCCGGTCGCCGAGCTGCGGCGGCGCCTCCTCTCCGGCGGCGAGCCGCTCCCGGCCGGGGCCGAGGCGGCGCTGGCCGCCGACCCGCGCGCCGGGGCCCGCGCGGTCCTGGCGGCGCTGCTCCGGCGCCGGAACGCCGACCGCGCCGAGTCGCGGCGCCTGGCCCGGCTGCTGCGCTTCGAGCAGGAGCTGTGGGACCGCGGCTTCCGCCACCTCGCCGGCGTGGACGAGGCGGGCATGGGGACGCTGGCCGGGCCGGTGGTGGCGGCGGCGGCGCTGCTGCCCCCGGGCTTCCGGCCCCGCGGCCTCGACGACTCCAAGAAGCTCGACGCCGCCGAGCGCGAGCGCCTGGCGGCGGAGATCCGCGGCGGCGCGCTGGCGGTGGCGGTGGGCCTGGCCTCGCACGAGGAGGTGGACCGGCTCAACGTCTACCAGGCGGGGCTGCTCGCCATGCGCCGCGCCGTCGAGGGGCTCGCGGTGCGGCCCGACCACCTGCTGGTCGACGCGCGCGCCGTCCCCGGGGTGGAGATCCCCCAGCGCGGCATCGTCCGCGGCGACGCGCAGAGCCTCTGCATCGCCGCCGCCAGCGTCGTCGCCAAGACCACGCGCGACGCGCTGATGGTGGAGCTGGACCGGGCCCACCCGGGCTACGGCTTCGCCCGCCACAAGGGGTACGGCGCCCCGGAGCACCTCGAGGCGCTGCGGCGGCTCGGCCCGTCGCCGGTGCACCGCCGCACCTTCGCGCCGGTGAAGGAGCTGCTCGACGGCGGCCCGCGCCAGCGGGAGCTGGGGATCTGAGGCGGCGGCGCCTCGACGCGATCATTGGACAATTCCCCTCCGGCCCGCTACAAACGGGCCAGAGGAAGAGCCCGACGGTGAAGGTGCGGCGCGGCGAGGCGGAATG
>JAJZTO010000230.1 GCA_021848865.1 Myxococcales bacterium | reverse complement strand
CCACTCCACCAGCACCGCCCCGCCGCCGCCGAGCAGGTCGAAGAAGCCGGTGGCGTGCAGCTCGTCCTCGTCGGCGACGCGGTAGAGGTCGGCGTGGTGCACCGGGAGGCGGCCCCGGTAGCTGGCCACGATGGCGAAGGTCGGGCTCGCCACCTCCCGCTCCGGCACCCGGGCGCCGCGGCAGATCCCCCGGACCAGCTGGGTCTTGCCGGCGCCGAGCTCGCCGAGCAGCGCCACCACGTCGCCGGGCCGGAGCGCCCGGCCCAGCCGCTCCCCGAGGGCGGCGGTGGCGCGGGCCGAGCGGGTGGTGACCCGGGCCAGGTGGCGGGCGGCGCCGGCCACTCAGCGGCCCCAGGAGGCCCAGACCTCGCCGAGGGCGTCGGCGAGGTCGGACGCCAGGAGCCCTCGCTGGCCGAGGCGGCGGGCGGCGAGATCCCCCGCCCGGCCGTGGACCCAGGCGGCGGCGCGGGCCGCGTCCCGGGCCGCGATCCCGCCCGCGAGCAGCGCGCCGGCGAGCCCCGCCAGCACGTCGCCGGTCCCGCCCGTGGCCAGGCCGGCGTTTCCGGTGGGGATCACCGCCGGGGGGCCGGCCGCGCCGGCCACCACCGTGCGGGCTCCCTTGAGGACCACCGTGCAGCCCCAGGCCGCCGCCTGGCGCGCCGCCAGGCCGACGCGGTCGGCCTGCACCGCCTCGACGGGGAGGCCGCACAGCCGGGCCATCTCGCCCGGGTGCGGCGTGAGCACCGCCGGGGACGGCAGGCCCGCGACCCCGCCCTCCGCCCGCGCGGCGGCCAGGGCGTTCAGGGCGTCGGCGTCGATCACCGCCGGGCGACCCGCCCCGGCCAGCAGCGCCCGCAGCAGGGCGCCGGTCTCCGGGCCGCGGGGGATGCCCGGGCCGACGACCAGGGCGTCGACCTCGCGCGCCGCCGAGAGCAGCGGCTCGAGATCGCCCGGGCCCAGCGGACCGTGGCCGTGGAGCGGGAGGCTCATCGCCTCGGGCCGGCCCGAGAGCGCCAGCGCCAGCACCTCCTCCCGCGCCGCCAGCGTGACCAGGCCGGCCCCCCCCCGCAGCGCCCCGGCCAGCGCCAGGCCCGCCGCGCCGGTCTTCCCCGGGGACCCGGCGATCACCAGCAGCCGGCCGGCGTGGCCCTTGTGGGCGTCGGGGGGCCGCGGTGGGACCAGCGCGCGGGCCTCCTCCTCCTCGAGCAGCTCGCAGCCCACCGGGACGCGCGCCGCCGCCTCGGCGGGGATGCCGATGTCGGCCACCGCCACCTCGCCGGCCAGCTCCGCGCCGGGGAAGAGCAGCAGCCCGCGCTTCGGGAAGGCGAAGGTCACGGTCCGGTCGGCCCGCACGCAGTCGCCGGGTGGGCGGCCGGTGTCGGCGTCGAGGCCGGAGGGGAGATCGACCGCGAGCACCCGCGCCCCGGCGCCGCGCAGCTCGCCGATGCGCCGGATGGCCGCGGCCGCGAGCCCCTCCGGCGGCCGCCCGAGCCCGGTGCCGAGGATCGCGTCCACCAGGAGCTCGCCCGGGCCGGCGTCGAGCGCGGCGGCTCCGGCGGCTTCCCGGACCGGGACGCCGGCGGCCTCGGCGGCCTCGCGGGCGGCGCGCGCGTCGCCGCGGAGCCGGTCGCGCGGCGCCAGGGACACCGCCAGCACCTCGCGCCCGGCGGCGTGGAGCAGGCGCGCCGCCACCCAGCCGTCGCCCCCGTTGTTGCCGGCGCCGCAGGCCAGCACCACGCGCCCGCGCGGGGCGAGCAGCGCGGCGTGGGCCGCGACCGCGGCGCCGGCCGCCTCCATCAGCCGGAGGCCGGGGATCCCCAGCGCGCGGATGGCCGCCTCGTCGATGGCCCGCATCTCGGCGGCGCCCACCAGCCTCACGGCCCGCCCTCCAGGATCACCGCCGCGACCGCCACCCCGGCGTCGTGCGTCAGGGACAGGTGGACGCGGGTGACGCCGAGCGCCTCGGCGGCGCGCGCCGCGGTCCCGCGGAGCGCCAGGGACGGCGCCCCGGTGCCGCGGAGGACCTCGATGTCGGTGAAGCGCACGCCGGGGGGGGCGCCCAGCGCCTTCATCGCCGCCTCCTTGGCGGCGAAGCGCGCGGCGTAGTGCGTGGCGCGGTCGTGCCGGGCCTCGCAGTAGCCGCGCTCGGCGGGGGTGAAGCAGCGGGCCAGGAAGCGCTCGGCGCGCTCGCCCGCCCCGCGGACGCCCACCTGGCGGCGGATGCGGGCCACGTCGGCGACGTCGATGCCCAGCCCCCGGATCACCGGCCCCCCGCGCGGGCGCCCTCCGCGAGCAGCTCCCGCATCTCGCGGACGGCCCGCTCCATGCCCACCAGCACCGCCCGGGCGACGATGGCGTGGCCGATGTTGAACTCCTCGATCTCCGGGATGGCGGCCACCGGCGCGGCGTTGCGGTAGTTCAGGCCGTGGCCGGCCGCCACCGCCAGCCCGAGCTTGGCGGCCGCCCGGACGGCGTCGACGATCCGCGTCAGCTCCCGGCGCTGGTCGCCCGGCAGCCGCGCGTCGCAGTAGCGCCCGGTGTGGATCTCCACCACCTGGGCCTCGACCCGGTGGGCGGCCCGCACCTGGTCGACGTCGGGATCGACGAACACCGACACCAGGACGTCGGCGTCGCGCAGGGTCTTCACGATCTTGCGCACGTGGTCCCGGCCGCCGGCCACGTCCAGCCCGCCCTCGGTGGTCAGCTCCTCGCGCCGCTCCGGCACCAGGGTGCACTGGTCCGGCTTCACGTCGTAGGCGATCTTCACCATCTCGGCGGTGGCGGCCATCTCCAGGTTCAGCCGGGTCGACACCGTCTGCCGCAGGATGCGCAGGTCGCGGTCCTGGATGTGCCGGCGGTCCTCGCGCAGGTGGATGGTGATCTGGTCGGCGCCCCCCATCTCGGCCAGCTGGGCCGCGGCCACCGGGTCCGGGTAGGCGGCCCGGCGCGCCTGGCGCAGGGTGGCGACGTGGTCGACGTTGACTCCGAGGCGCGGGGGCATGCGGCGAATGTAGCGCAGCGGAGGGGGCGGTGCGACTTCGGCGCGGCCCCGGCCGCGACCCCGGCCGGGGCTAGGCCAGCTCCCGCTGCAGCTCGCCGACGATGCGGTCGGCGTGGGCGGCGATCTTCCGGGCGTCGGTGCCCTCCACCAGCACCCGGGCCTTGTTCTCGGTACCGGAGTAGCGCACCAGCACCCGGCCGTCGCCCCCGAGCGCCTGCTCCACCGCCCGCACCGCCTTCTGGACCGCCGGGAGCGAGGCCAGCGGCCGCTTCTCGCGCACCGGCACGTTGCGCTGCACCTGCGGCACCGGCTCGAAGCAGCGGGCCAGCTCGGAGAGCGCCTTGCCCTGGCGCAGCATGACCTCGAGGAGGTTCAGCGCCGCGCAGACCCCGTCGCCGGTGGTGACGTGATCGAGGAAGACCAGGTGGCCCGACTGCTCGCCGCCGAAGTTCAGGCCGCTGCGGCGCATCTCGTCCACCACGTACCGGTCGCCCACCTGGGTGCGCACCACCCGCCCGCCGGCGCCGCGCAGCGCCCGCTCCAGGCCGATGTTGCTCATCACCGTGGCCACCAGGGTCCGCTTGGCGAGCTGCTTGCGGCGCAGCAGGTCGCGCCCGACGACGGCCATGATGGCGTCGCCGTCCACGATGCGGCCGCGCTCGTCGGCGACGATGACCCGGTCGGCGTCGCCGTCCAGGGCGATGCCGAGCTGGGCGCCGTGCTTCACCACCGCCCGGGCCATGCCCTCGGGGTGGACCGCCCCGCAACCGGCGTTGATGTTCTTGCCGTCGGGGCGCGCCGCCAGGGTCACCACCCGGGCGCCCAGCTCCCCGAACACCGCCGGCGCCACCCGGTAGCCGGCGCCGTGGGCGCAGTCCACCACGATGGTCATGCCGTCCAGGGTGAGGTCGCGGGGGAAGAGCGACTTCAGGAAGACCACGTAGCGCCCGACGGCGTCGTCGATGCGCGAGGCCTTGCCGATGCGGTGGGCGGTGGGGCGCAGGGCGCGGAAGGCCTCGGCGCCGCCGGCCTCCCCCCCCAGCACCAGCCCCTCGATGCGCAGCTCGGTCTCGTCGGGGAGCTTGAAGCCGTCCCGGGAGAAGAACTTGATGCCGTTGTCCTGGTAGGGGTTGTGGCTGGCGCTGATGACCACGCCGGCGTCGGCCCGCATCGAGTGGGTGATGAAGGCGATGCCGGGGGTGGGCAGCGGCCCGCAGAGCATCACGTCCACGCCCATGGAGCAGATCCCCGAGGCGATGGCCTGCTCCAGGAGGTACCCGGAGAGCCGGGTGTCCTTGCCGATGACGATGCGGTGGCGGTGCGGGCCGGAGCGGACGATCCAGGCCAGGGCCCGGCCCAGCTGCAGGGCCATCTCGGCGGTCATGGGGTGGACGTTGGCCACGCCCCGCACGCCGTCGGTGCCGAAGAGGTGGCGGACGGCGGTCGCCTCGCCGGAGGAGCCGGGGATGGGATCGGTGCTCATGCGGGGGCGAAGCTAGGCCCTCCGGGCCGGCGGATCAAGGCGCGCCGGCGTCGCGGATCGCCGCGGCCACCGCGGCGGCCTGCCGCGCCGCCGCCACGTCGTGGACCCGCAGGATCTCCACGCCGGCCAGGACGCAGGCGGCCACCGCCGCCAGGGTCCCGGGGAGGCGCTCGCCGACGGGCGCGCCGCTGATCGCCCCGATGAAGCTCTTCCGCGAGGGGCCCACCAGCAGCGGGCGCCCCAGCCGCCGCAGCCGCGGCAGGGCCGCCAGCAGCGCCACGCTCTGGGCCGCGGTCTTGGCGAAGCCGATGCCCGGGTCGAGGATGATGCGCTGCTCGGGCACGCCGGCGCGGACGGCGCGGGCCAGCGCCGCCTCCAGCTCCGCCGCCACCTCGGCGACCACGTCGCGGTAGGCGGCCCGGGACTGCATCTCCGCCGGCGTGCCGCGCGCGTGCATCAGCACCGCCGGGACGCCGGCCTCGGCCACCAGCTCCGCCATGCCCGGCGCCGAGAGGCCGCCCACGTCGTTCACGAGGTCGGCGCCGGCCCGCAGCGCGGCGCGGGCCACCTCCGGCTTGCGGGTGTCCACCGAGATCGGGCCCAGGCCGCGATCCCGCAGCCGCTCGATCACCGGCACCACCCGGAGGGCCTCCTCCTCCGCCGGGAC
>JAJZTO010000229.1 GCA_021848865.1 Myxococcales bacterium | reverse complement strand
ATCTCCGGTGACCACGGTGAGGAAGAGGCCGAGCAGGGTCCGCGGGGAGAGCTTGAGGTGCGCCCGGGCCACGAACAGCTCGTAGGAGAGGGAGAGGTCGAGCGTGCCGCCGCCCCGCGCCAGGAAGCCGAGGCTGGAGCCGACGAAGGCGGCGGTGGCGGTCCCGCCGGCCACCAGCAGGAGCCCGAGCACCAGCACCAGCCGGCCCTGCTGCTCCCACGAGGCGAGCGGCAGGGTCCCGCCCCCCAGCCGGCCGGCCGCCAGCATCACCGGGCCGAGCAGGAGCAGCAGCAGCAGCGCCGAGGCGGCCGCGATCTCGTGGAAGGCGACCCGCCGCCCCACTCCGCCGGCCAGGGCCCCCAGGGCCGCCGCCCAGAGGGCGCCGCCCAGCAGCGAGAGCCGCAGGGCGGTGTCGGGCGCCATCCCCAGCCGGTCGCCCAGCAGCCCGCCGAGCAGCGCCGCGGCGAGCGGCGCGCCCAGCATCCCGGCCAGCGCCAGGGCGAAGCTGCCCCGGTGGAAGACCGGCGGGACCGGGCTCGGGGAGGCGGCCACCGCCCCTACTCCCGCGTCTTCAGCAGCGGGAAGAGGATCACGTCCCGGATCGAGGCCGAGTCGGTGAGCAGCATGGCCACCCGGTCGATGCCGATGCCCTCCCCGGCGGTCGGCGGCATCCCGATCTCCAGGGCGTGGACGAAGTCCTCGTCGTAGGGCATGGCCTCCTCGTCGCCGGCGGCGCGGGCCTTCACCTGGGCCTCGAAGCGGGCCCGCTGGTCGCCGGGGTCGTTCAGCTCGGAGAAGGCGTTCGCCACCTCCATGCCGCCGGCGAACAGCTCGAAGCGGTCCACCAGCCGGGGGTCGGCGTCGCGGCGCCGCGACAGCGGGCTGGTCTCCAGCGGGAAGTCGACCACGAAGGCGGGCCGGTCCGCCGGCAGCCGGTGCTCGCAGAAGGCCTCGAAGACCGCGGCGACGATCTCGCCCGGGGTGCGCCGGGCCGCCTGCTCGAGCTTCCAGGCCCCCTCCCCGGCGTCGGGGCGGGCCGCCGCCCGGGCCACCGCCTCGGCCAGCCCGTTCCCGGCGAGCGCGTCGGCGGGGGAGAGCCCCAGCTCGCGGGCCGCCAGCTCCAGCATCGACAGCCGCGGGTAGGGCGGCGTGAAGTCGATGACCTGCCCCTGGAACTTCACCATCGCCGAGCCCGCCACCTCCAGCGCCAGCCGGTGGAACAGCTCCTCGGTGAGCCGCATCAGGTCTTCGTGGGTGGCGTAGGCCTGGTAGAACTCGATGGAGGTGAACTCGGGGTTGTGGCGCCGGTCGATGCCCTCGTTGCGCCAGATGCGGCCGATCTCGTAGACCCGGTCGAGCCCCCCCACCACCAGCCGCTTGAGGTGCAGCTCGGTGGCGATGCGCAGCTTGAGGTCCAGCCCCAGGGCGTTGTGGTGGGTCTCGAAGGGGCGGGCCGCGGCGCCGCCCGCCTCCTCCGGCTTGTGGAGCGTGGGGGTCTCCACCTCCAGGTAGCCGCGGTCGTCGAGGAAGCGCCGGATGGTGGTGATGAGCCGGGTCCGCCGGCGGAAGGTCTCGCGCACCCCCGGCGTCACCGCCAGGTCCACGTAGCGCTGCCGGTAACGGGCCTCGACGTCGGTGAGGCCGTGCCACTTCTCCGGCAGCGGGCGGATGGACTTGGTGAGGATGGTGAAGCGGGTGGCCTCCACCGTGAGCTCGCCGGTCTTGGTGCGGGTGGCCGGCCCCTCGGCGCCGACGATGTCCCCGGCGTCGAGCAGCTTGAAGACCTCGAAGGCCTGCTCGCCGACCTTGTCCCTCTTCACCCAGACCTGGAGATCGCCGTCCCGGTCGCGCACCTTTAGGAAGGCGGCCTTGCCGAAGCTGCGGACGGCCAGCACCCGGCCGGCCACCGACCAGGCGCCGGGGTCCTTGGCGATCTCGTCGGCCGGCCGATCCCCGTAGCGGGCGGCGAGGTCGGCCGAGGTGTGACGCGGCGCGTGACCGTTGCCGAAGGGATTCACGCCCAGCGCCCGCAGCGCCTCGGCCTTGCGCAGCCGCTGCGCGACGATCTCCCGCTCGGTCGACCCCAGCTCCTCGGCCATCGGTCCCGCATCCTCCGTCGAAAAGGCGCCCGGAGGCTAGTCGGGAGCGCCCCCGGGGTCAACGCGCCGGCCCCGCCGCGGGGCGCCGGCACCGCCCTCCCCTCCCGGGCGGGCCTCGCCCGGGGCGCCTCGCCGTCCCTGCGGCAAATGGCCGGCGAAGGGTGCCCGGCGGGCGTTATCCTGTGGCTCCGGTGCGCGTCGACCCCGACAACCCGGATGCACTGCCGGAGCCGGACGCCGGGAACCTCCCCTTCGTCGAGGAGCTGTACTTCCGCTGGCTGCGGGATCCCTCGTCGGTGGACCAGGGCTGGCGGCGCTGGTTCGAGCGCCTGCCGGCCGCGCCCGGGGCCGCCGAGGCGCCCGGGGCCTGGCCGCGCCGCGGCGACGGACCGGCGGCGGCGGCCGATCCCTTCCCGGACCGGGTGGCGCGGCTGGCCCAGGCCTACCGGGAGCACGGCCACCTGCGCGCCGCGCTCGACCCCCTCGGCCTGGCCCGCGGCCCGGCCCGGCGCTTCGCGCTCGCGGAGTTCGGCCTCGCCGAGCCCGACCTCGCCCGCGCCGTGGCCGGCCCGCCCGGGGGCGGGCCGGTGCCGCTGCGGGAGCTGCGGGCCCGCCTGGAGGAGACCTACTGCCGGACGCTGGGCGTCGAGGTGGCCCACCTCCACGACGCCGAGCTGCGCCGCTGGCTGGAGCAGCGGATGGAGCGCACCCGCAACCGCATCGGGCTGGCGCCGGAGGTGAAGCGGCGGCTGCTCGCCAAGCTGGTGGACGCCGACCTCTTCGAGACCTTCGTCGGCACCCGCTTCCTCGGGGCCAAGCGCTTCTCGCTGGAGGGGGCCGACGGGCTGGTGCCGCTGCTGGAGCTGGTCGTGGACCGGGCGGTGGGCCACGGGATCCGCAACGTGGTGCTGGGCATGGCCCACCGCGGCCGGCTCAACGTCCTCGCCCACGTGCTCGGCAAGCCGCTGCGCCAGATCTTCGCCGAGTTCCAGGACCGCTCGATCATCGACGGCGGCGGGCTGGGCGACGTGAAGTACCACCTCGGCTACGCCGCCGACCGGGAGACGCCCGACGGCGGGATCCACCTCTCGCTGGCCTTCAACCCCAGCCACCTGGAGTGGATCGACACCGTGGTCCAGGGCCGGGTGCGGGCCAAGCAGGACCGCTACCGGGACGGCGAGCGGCGCCGCTCGCTCCCGGTGGTGATCCACGGCGACGCGGCCTTCGCCGGCCAGGGCGTCGTGGCCGAGTCGCTGAACATGTCGCTGCTCGAGGGGTACGCGGTGGGCGGGACGCTGCACGTGGTGGTGAACAACCAGGTGGGCTTCACCACCTCGCCGCGCGACGCCCGCTCCACCCCGTACGCCACCGACGTGGCGAAGATGCTCGACATCCCCATCTTCCACGTGAACGGCGAGGACCTGGAGGCGGTGGCCCAGGCGGTGCTCCTGGCGGTGGACTTCCGGCAGCAGTTCCACCGCGACGCGGTCGTCGACCTCTGGTGCTTCCGGCGCCACGGCCACAACGAGGGGGACGAGCCGGCCTTCACGCAGCCGGTGATGGTCCGGGCCATCTCCCGCAAGCCGCCGCTGCGGACGATCTACGGCGCGCGGCTGGTGGAGGAGGGCGTGCTCACCGCCGGCGAGCTGCAGGCCCTGGAGCGGGCCGCCCGCGCCCGCCTGGAGGAGGAGCTGGCCGCCACCGGCGCCCTGGAGGTGGCGCCGGCCCCGCTCTCGATGGAGGGGGCGTGGACCGGGTACCGCGGCGGGCCCATCTCGCCGGAGCCGGTGGCCACCGGCGTGGCCCGCGACACCCTGCTCCACATCGGCCGGCACCTCACCGAGGTCCCCACCGGCTTCCAGGTCCACCCCAAGATCGCCCGGATCCTGGCGCAGCGCGCCGAGATGATGGCCGGCCAGCGGCCGCTCGACTGGGGCATGGCCGAGGCCCTGGCCCTGGGGAGCCTGGCCTGGGAGGGGACGCGGGTGCGGCTCGCCGGCCAGGACAGCCGGCGCGGCACCTTCAGCCACCGCCACGCCGTGCTCTACGACCAGCGGACCGGCGCCCCGTACATGCCGCTCGCCCACCTCCAGGAGGGGCAGGCGCCGGTGGAGATCCGCGACAGCCTGCTCTCCGAGGCCGGCGCCCTGGGCTTCGAGTACGGCTACAGCCTGGAGATGCCGGAGGGGCTCACCATCTGGGAGGCCCAGTTCGGCGACTTCGCCAACGCCGCCCAGGTGATCGTGGACCAGTTCCTGGCCTCCTCCGAGACCAAGTGGAACCGGCTCTCCGGGCTGGTGCTGCTCCTGCCGCACGGCCTGGAGGGGCAGGGGCCGGAGCACTCCTCCGCCCGGCTGGAGCGCTTCCTCGACCTCTCGGTGGACGACAACTGGACGGTGGCGAACCTGACCACCCCGGCGCAGATCTTCCACGCCCTGCGGCGCCAGGTGCGGGCGCCCTGGCGCAAGCCGCTGGTGGTGATGTCGCCGAAGAGCCTGCTGCGGCTGCCGGCCGCCGGCTCCGCCCTGGAGGAGCTGGCCGGGGGCGCCTTCCGGCCGGTGCTCCCCGACCCGTCCGCCGCCGATCCGGAGGGGGTGACGCGGGTGGTCCTCTGCTCGGGGAAGATCTTCTACGAGCTGGCGGCGGCCCGCGCCGAGCGGAAGGCGGACCACGTCGCCCTGCTGCGGCTGGAGCAGCTCTACCCGCTCCCGGAGGCGGAGCTGCGCTCCGCGCTGGCGCGCTACCCGCGGGCGGACGAGGCGGCCTGGGTGCAGGAGGAGCCCCGGAACATGGGGGCCTGGCGCTACGCCGACCTGCACCTCGCGCCGCTGCTGCGGCCCGGGACCGGCTGGCGGGGGCTCAGCCGCCCGCCGGGCGCCGCGCCGGCCTCGGGGTCGGCGACGCGCCACCGGCTGGAGCAGGAGGCGCTGCTGCAGGAGGCGCTCGAGCCGCCGCGGCGGACCCGCGAGGCCCGGGCCCGCGGACAGGGGGAGTCATGGCGGTCCAGCTGAAGGTCCCGTCGCTCGGCGAGTCGATCACGCAGGCGACCAGAT
>JAJZTO010000228.1 GCA_021848865.1 Myxococcales bacterium | reverse complement strand
GCCAGCGCCGCCTCGGCCGCGGTGTGGTCCTCGCGCGCCGCGGCCCCGCGCTGGAGGTCCACCAGCACGCCGTTGCGCAGCCCGGTGTCCACCGCCGCCACCGCGTCGAGGCGCAGGTGGCGCATCGCCGCCTCGAGGATCACCGCGCCCGCGGCGACGATCTCGGCGCGGCGCGGGTCGAAGTGGCGGCGCCGCTCGGCCGGGGTCATGCGCGCCACCGCCTCGGCGGCGCGGCGCACCTCCCGGAAGGTGGCCCGCCGCCCGCCGCCGGCGGCGAAGCCCACCACCGCCCCGATGGTCCCGGAGCTGCCGAGCGCGGCGCGCGGATGGGGGAAGCGCGGCGGCAGCGCCTCGCGGAAGGCCTCGGCGGCGAAGGCCCGCATCGCCGCCAGTCCCGGCTTCCGGAGCCGCCCCGCCGACCCGAAGATCTCGGTGAGCCGCACCGCGCCCACCGAGACGCTCCACAGGGCGTCGGGCTCCTCGCCGCGGGCGGTGGCCACCTCGGTGGAGCCGCCGCCGATGTCCAGCACCAGCGAGCGGACGCCGCGCGGGCGGCCCCGCAGGACGCCCAGGCAGATGAGCCGGGCCTCCTCCCGCCCGGAGATCACCTCCAGCTCCAGCCCCGCCTCGCGCCGCACCCGGCGCAGCACCTCGACCTGGTTGCGCGCCTCCCGCAGGGCGCTGGTGGCCACGGCCCGCACCCGCGCGCCGTCCCGCCGGCACAGCGCGGCGTAGCGGCGCATCACCGCCACCAGCCGGTCGGCCACCGGCCGCGGCATGGCCCCGCTCTCGAACACCCCCTCGCCGGGCCGGATGGGGTCGCGCTCCTGGTGCAGGGTCTCGAACGAGCCGTCGGAGAGGGGCCGGGCGATCTCCAGCCGGACGGCGTTGGTGCCGACGTCGATCGCCGCGAGGTGCTCCGGCCGGGACGGCGAGACGGGGGGTGCGGCGATCTTGCGCACGGCGCGAGTGTATGCCGACCGGCCAGGAAGTCGCCAGGCATTCCAAAGGGTTGCGGCGTTCCGGCTCCCGGCCGCGGGCCGCCGGCCCCCCGCCCCCGGCCGGCATCGCCGGGAGATCCCGGCCTGGCACTACAATGGGCGCCGGAGCCGCACCTTGGCCAGCGCACCCTCGACCCCCTCCACCGCTCCCGGCGACGCGCTCCCCGCTGGGGAACCGCACCGCGCCCTCGAGCTCTTCGACCCGAAGCTCTTCATCAACCGCGAGCTCTCCTGGCTGGAGTTCAACCAGCGGGTGCTGGACGAGGCGGCCGACCCGTCGCTCCCCTCCTACGAGCGGCTCAAGTTCCTGGGCATCACCGCCTCCAACCTGGACGAGTTCTTCATGGTCCGGGTCGCGGGGCTGAAGACCCAGATCGACGAGGGGGTCACCGAGACGCCGGCCGACGGGATGCTGCCGGAGGAGCAGCTGGCGGCGGTGAGCCGGCGGGCCCACCGGCTGGTGGCCGACCAGTACCGGCTCTGGCGCGAGGAGATCCAGCCGGCGCTGGAGAAGGAGCACGGCATCCGGCTGCTCCGGCCCCGCGACCTCGCGCCGGCGCAGCAGGCGGCGGTGCGCGACCACTTCCACGCCCGGGTCTTCCCGGTGCTGACGCCGCTCGCCAACGACCGCTCCCACCCCTTCCCGCAGCTGCGGAACAAGTCGCTGACCATCGCCCTGCACCTGCCGCAGGGAAAGGGGAAGCGGCGCGCCGGCGCCGCCACCTCGCTGGTGGGCGTCCCCGGCGGGCTGCCGCGGCTGGTGCCGGTCGGGGACGGCCGCACCTTCGTGCTGCTGGAGGACCTGGTGGCCGAGCACGTCGGCGAGCTCTTCCCCGGGAGCCCGGAGGTGAAGACCGCCGCCTTCCGCGTCACCCGCAACTGGGACCTGGAGGTGGACGAGGAGGAGTGGGGCGACCTGCTCAGCGCCATCCAGGCCGGGGTGCGCGAGCGCGACAAGGGGGACCCGGTGCGGCTGGAGCTGGCGGCGGGGGCGCCGGCGGAGCTGACCCGGCCGCTGGTGGCCCAGCTGCAGCTGGCCGAGCCGGACGTCTACGCGGTGGACGGCCCGCTGCAGCTCCAGGACCTCGGCGCCCTGGTGGAGCTGACGCGGGGGGACCGGCGGCGCGAGGCGCGCGTCGGGCTGCCGCCGCCGCCGCCGGCGGTGGCCCAGTCCGCCGACCTCTTCGAGGCGGTGGCCCGGCGGGACATCCTGCTGCACACGCCCTACGAGTCCTACCAGCCGGTGGTGGCGCTCATCGACCAGGCCGCCGACGACCCGGAGGTGAAGGCCATCAAGCAGGTGCTCTACCGCACCGGCTCCGACAGCCCCTTCGTCAAGGCGCTGCTCCGGGCCGCCGAGAGCGGCAAGGAGGTCACCGTCTTCCTGGAGATCCAGGCCCGCTTCGACGAGAAGAACAACATCGGCTGGGTGCGGTCGCTGCGCGACGCCGGCGCCACCGTGGTCTACGGCTACGACGCCTGCAAGACCCACTGCAAGGTGGCGCTGGTGGTGCGCAGCGAGGGAGGGGTGCCGCGGCGCTACGTCCACCTCGGCACCGGCAACTACAACCCGGTGACGGCCCGCGTCTACACCGACGTCTCCCTGCTCACCGCCCGGCCCGACGTCGCCGAGGAGGTGGGGGCGCTCTTCAACATGCTCACCGCCAACACCACCTCGGCGGAGATCACCGGCGGCGCCGAGGCGCGCTGGCCCTGGAAGCGCCTGGGGGTGGCGCCGCACGGGCTCAAGGAGCGGCTGCTGGACCTCGTCGCCGAGGAGACGGCGCAGGCGGCGGCCGGCAAGCCGGCCCGCATCCTCGCCAAGATGAACTCGCTGGTGGACAAGGACGTGATCCGGGCGCTCTACGCCGCCAGCCAGGCCGGGGTCCGCATCGACCTGCTGGTGCGGGGCATCTGCTGCCTGCGCCCGGGCAAGCCCGGGGTGTCGGAGAACGTCCGGGTCCACCAGGTGGTGGACCGCTACCTGGAGCACAGCCGGATCTTCCTCTTCGGCGAGGGGAAGCGGGCCCGGACCTTCATCTCCTCGGCCGACTGGATGCCGCGCAACTTCAACCGCCGGGTCGAGCTGCTGGTGCCCATCGACGACGCGGAGGCGCGGGCTCGCCTCGCCGAGATCGTCGAGCTGGGCATGGCCGACGACGTGAAGGGGAGCGAGCTGCGCGCCGACGGGAGCTACGCGCGGCTGCGGCCGCCGGAGGGGCAGCCCGGCCTGCGCAGCCAGGACGCCCTCGACCCGGCGCGGCGCGGGCGCGGCGAGCCGGAGCTGCGGCCGGTGCCGGACCGGACCTAGTAGCGCCCTTCCAGGCCGGCCATCAGCGACCCGCCCCAGCCGGTCGGGGCGCCCGGGCCCTGGGGGATCTCGACCCGCCCCAGCGCCGTGAGCCGGAAGCGCAGCCAGGGGGCGAGGTCGGAGACCGCCGCCAGCGAGAGGCCGGCCGACTGCTCGGCGGCGAGCGGCGACGGGCGGCCGTCCATCATCCAGCTCACCCGGGTGAGCAGCCGGGTGCGCGGGCCGAAGGTGAGGTCGCCCTGGAGCCAGGCGTTGCGGCCGGCGTAGCTGCCCAGCTCCTCGGCGTAGCCGGCCGAGGCGCCGCCGAGCCGGCCGAGGATCCGCGGCGCGGCCACCTCGGGCCCGGCCCAGGTGTGGGAGAGGCCCGAGTCGAGGTCCCGCCCGGTCCCGCCGGTGGCGCGCAGCACCAGCCAGCCCATCCGGTCCCAGGAGAAGCTCGCGGTGGCCTGGCGGGTGCGCCCCGGCCCGAGCGCGGGGGCGGCGACGTCGGGCAGGCGCGAGTCGTCGTAGCGGAAGCCGCCGTAGAAGGAGAGCAGCCCGGGCTGGAACCAGCCCAGGTCGGCGCGCGCCGCGTCCAGCTTGCCCGGGGCGGCGTAGTCGCCGGCGCCGAGGCGGGCCTGGAGGGCGACGTCGAGCCGCCGGGCGATCCAGGCCTGGGCGGTGGTCTCGGCCTCGATCCGGCTCTTCGACCCCGGGAGGCGCACCCAGGCGACGCGCCCCTCGTTGCGCAGCTGCGTGCCCTCGCCGGCGACGCCGTCCACCGCCCAGTAGGCGCCGCCGGTGGCCCGGCCGGTCCCGGGCGCGGTGGTGAGCGGGTCGGGCACGGCGCCGCCGAAGAGGCCGAGCTCGGCGCCGCGGCCCGGCCGCCAGCCGGCCTGGATCCCGTCGAAGGTGGCGCCGCCCGGCAGGAGCCAGGGGAGCACGCGCCCGGCCGCGAAGCGGTAGCGGGAGCCGGGCTCGGCGAAGGAGAGCGACGCCTCCCGCACCCAGAGCTGCGCCTTTCGCCCCGGCTCGAAGCGCTCGGTGGGCGAGGCCGCCGAGCGCGCCATGGCGGTGAGGTCGAGGTCGAGCCGCGCCCCGCGCCAGACCTCGGCGCCGTGGGACTGGGCGTGGACCTGCTCCTGGTGGACCGCCTGGGCGTCGGAGGAGAGCCAGGCGAAGTGGGCGTAGCCGACGTCGTCGCGCCGCAGCCGGTCGAGCCTCTCCACCACCCGGGTGGACTTGAAGTCCACCGGGACGAAGGCCACCGCCTGGGAGGCCGCGAAGCGGCGCGCCTCCTCGGCGGGGGTGAGGAGGGGCGGCAGGCTCACCGGGAGCGATCCGGCCGCGCGGGGGTTCACCGGGAAGGTGTCGCCGGGCCGCATCCCCGGGCCGGTGCAGGTGGCGTTGCGGTCGGCGAGCAGCTCGACGGTGCAGCTCCCGGCCGGCTCCCCCTTGCGCTTCAGGGTGACGACCTGGCCCACCCGCAGGCCGTCGAGCGCGCCGGCGTCGAGCCAGGCGCGGCCGCGCTGCACGGTGCGCACCGTGCCGGCGCCGTCGAGCGCGCGCAGCGCCGCCGCCCGCGCCGCGAAGGGCGCCGCGGCGCCGGGCTGGAGGCCGGAGAGCGACCCGATCCGCCGCTTGCCGCCCGCGCCCTTGCCGGCGGCGCGGGAGGCCGCGGCCGGCGCGCCGCCCTTCGCCTCCCCCCGCGACGGGGCGGTGGCGAGCAGCAGGGCGGCGGCGAGGAGGAGCAGGCCGATCGTTGCCCGGCGCATCAGTTCTTCACTCCGTGGCAGTCGGTGCAGCAGCTCCTCTGCGACGGGAGGGAGGTGGAGGGGGGAGGGGTGAGGCAGGTGTTGGCCGGCGGCCCCACCGACCAGTCCTGGGCCCACAGATC
>JAJZTO010000227.1 GCA_021848865.1 Myxococcales bacterium | reverse complement strand
GGGGCTGGATTGAAGTCCTTCGCCGTGGACCTGGCGGTGAGCGAGCGGCTCCTGCCGCTGCTCCCCCCGGGCGTGAAGGGCGTCGCCGAGAGCGGCGTCCGCACCCCGGCCGACGCCCGCCGCCTCCGGGCCGCCGGCGCCGCCAACCTGCTGGTGGGCGAGGCGCTGGTCCGCGCCCCCGACCCGGCCGCGCTGCTGCGCGCCCTGGCGGAGGCCTGATGCCGGTGAAGGTGAAGATCTGCGGGATCACCCGGCTGGAGGACGCCCTGGCGGCGGTCGAGGCGGGGGCCGACGCCCTGGGCTTCAACCTCTGGCCCGGCTCGAGGCGGCACGTCGACGCGGAGGCGGTGCGCGAGATCGTCGGCCGCCTCCCCCCCTTCGTCACCCCGGTGGGCGTCTTCGTGAACCAGCCGCCCACCGAGGTGCTCCACCTCGCCGCGCTGGCCCGGGTCACGGTGGTGCAGCTCCACGGCGACGAGGAGCCGCGCGAGTGCGCCGGCCACGTCATGCCGGTGATCAAGGCCTTCCGGGTGGCGGCCCCCGCGGACCTGGAGCCCGTCCCCCGCTACCACCGGGCGGCGGCGGTGCTGCTGGACGGGAAGGGCGAGGGCTTCGGCGGCACCGGGCGCGGCTTCGACTGGGCGCTGGCGCGGAGCCTCCCGGGCGGCAAGCCGCTGATCCTCGCCGGCGGGCTCACCCCGGAGAGCGTGGCCGAGGCGGTGCGCGCGGTGCGCCCCTGGGCCGTGGACGTCGCCAGCGGCGTCGAGTCGGCGCCCGGCGTGAAGGACCGCGATCGCATGGCGCGCTTCGTCCGCGCCGCACAGGAGGCCTGACGTGAGCACCTTCCCCGACGCCCGCGGGCGCTACGGCGACTACGGCGGCCGCTTCGTCCCCGAGACCCTGGTGCCGGCCCTGGACGAGCTGGAGGCCGCCTGGAAGGCGGCGCGGCTCGACCCCTCGTTCCGCGCCGAGCTGGACGAGCTGCTGCGCCGCTTCGCCGGCCGGCCCACGCCGCTGGGCGAGGCCCGCCGCCTCGGCGCCGACGCCGGCGGCTGCCGGGTGCTCCTGAAGCGCGAGGACCTGTGCCACACCGGCGCGCACAAGATCAACAACACCCTGGGGCAGGTGCTGCTGGCCCGCCGCATGGGCAAGCGGCGCATCATCGCCGAGACCGGCGCCGGCCAGCACGGCGTCGCCACCGCCACCGCCGCCGCCCTCTTCGGCCTGCCCTGCGACGTCTTCATGGGCGCCCTGGACGTGGAGCGCCAGGCGCTCAACGTCTTCCGGATGCAGCTGCTCGGCGCCCGGGTGATCCCGGTGACGGCCGGGTCGCGCACCCTCAAGGACGCGATGAACGAGGCCATCCGCGACTGGGTGACCCACGTCCGGGACACCCACTACATCATCGGCTCGGTGGCCGGGCCGCACCCCTACCCGGCGATGGTGCGCGACTTCCAGTCGGTGATCGGCGACGAGGCCCGCGCCCAGGTGCTGGAGGTGGCCGGGCGCCTGCCCGACGCGGTGGTGGCCTGCGTCGGGGGCGGCTCCAACGCCATGGGGATCTTCAGCGCCTTCCTCGACGACGCCGGCGTGGCGCTGGTGGGCGTGGAGGCGGCCGGCCTGGGCCTGTCCACCAGCCACCACGGCGCGGCGCTGGCCCGCGGGCGGCCGGGCGTCCTGCACGGCTCGCGCAGCTACCTGCTCCAGACCCCGGACGGACAGATCGCCGAGGCCCACTCCATCAGCGCCGGCCTCGACTACCCCGGGGTCGGCCCGGAGCTGGCGTACCTGAAGGACTCCGGGCGGCTCACCCTGGCCACCGCCACCGACCGGGAGGCGCTCGACGCCCTGCAGTACCTCGCCCGCACCGAGGGCATCATCCCGGCGCTGGAGAGCGCCCACGCCGTGGCCGAGGCGGTGAAGCGGGCCCGGGCCCTGGGGCCGGAGGGATTGCTGGTGGTGAACATCTCGGGGCGCGGCGACAAGGACGTGGAGCAGGTGCGGCGCGCCCTGGCCGCGCGGGAGGCCGCGGCCCCCCGCCGGAAGGCGGCGCGGAAGCGGCGGGCCCCGGCCCGCCGGGACGGGAGGGGCCGGTGACCGGGATCGAGCGCATCGAGCGGACCTTCGAGGCCTGCCGCGCCGGGGGGCGGGCGGCGCTGGTCACCTACGTCATGGGGGGCGATCCGGACCTGGCCGGCTCGCAGGCCATGGCGCTGGCCTGCGTCGAGGGCGGGGCCGACCTCCTGGAGATCGGCATCCCCTTCTCCGACCCCATCGCCGACGGCCCCACCATCCAGGCGGCGGCGGAGCGGGCGCTGGCCGCCGGCACCACCGTGGCGGGCGTGCTCCGGGTGGCCGCCGCGGTCCGGCGCGCCGCACCCGGCGTGCCCATCGCCCTGATGGGCTACGTGAACCCCATCCTCGCCCACGGCGAGGAGCGCTTCCTCGCCGGGGCGGCGAGGGCCGGGGTGGACGCGCTCATCCTGCCCGACCTGCCGCCCGAGGAGGCCCAGGGGCTGCGGGCCCGGGCCCTGGCCCACGGCATCGCCCTGGTCTTCCTGCTGGCGCCGACCTCGACGCCGGCCCGGCGCCGCGCCGCCTGCGACGCGGCCGGGGGCTTCCTCTACTTCGTCTCGGTCACCGGCGTCACCGGTGCCCGGCGCGACCTGCCGGCGGAGCTGCCGGCCCTGCTCGCGGAGGTGCGGCGGGAGAGCCCGGTGCCGGTGGTGGTGGGCTTCGGCGTCTCCGAGGCGGCCCAGGCCCGCGCCCTCGCGCCGCTGGCCGACGGCGTGGTGGTGGGGAGCGCGGTGGTGCAGCGGGCGGCCGCTCCCGGGACCCGGGCGGCGCGCGCCGCCCGGGTGCGGCGCTTCGTCGCCAAGCTGCGACGGGCCATGGGCCGACCGATGGGCGCGGGCGGGGATTGATGTCCCGCGTTCCCCGGCGCCATCATGCCGGGGAACGCCGCCCTCACCGGGAGACGCCCATGGACGCCGCCACCCTCGCCCGGCACCTCGAGACCCACCTCCGCGTCGCCACCTTCCCGGTGGGGATCCGCTCGCTCGCGCCCGGCGAGCCGCTCCCGCCGAAGGCGAAGCGGCCCCGGCAGGAGCTGCACGCGCAGCTGGCGGTCTGCCAGTCCATCGGCCTGGCCCGGCGCTACGGCTGGACCACCGCCTTCGCCGGCGAGGACGTCTCCTGCCCCATCGCCAAGGCGGCCTTCGGCTTCGAGGAGCGCATCCCCTACTACACCGAGGGCTCGCTGGCCGCGGGCATGTACGCCTCCTGCCAGGAGGCGGGCCGGGCCTTCGAGGAGGCGCTGCCGCGCTTCGCCCACCGCGAGGTCGCGGCGGTGGCGGTCGGGCCGCTCTCGCGCATCGCCTTCGAGCCGGAGACGGTGGTGGTCTACGGCAACCCGGCCCAGGTGCTGCGGCTGGTGAACGCCGCCCTCTACGAGAGGGGCGGGAGCTTCAAGACCGAGTTCACCGGCCGCGGCGACTGCACCGACATCGTCATCCGCACCCGGCAGTCGCGGGAGCCGCAGCTCATCCTCCCCTGCTACGGCGACCGGGTCTTCGGCCTGGCCGCCGACGACGAGATGGCCTTCACCTTCCCCTTCGCGCAGGCGGACCGCTTCGTGGCCGGGCTGGAGGGGACCTCGCGGGGCGGCGTGCGCTACCCCATCCCCGCCTACTTCCTGCGGGTCCAGGCCGAGATGCCGCCGGCCTACGTGGAGCTGGAGCGCCGCTGGCGCGAGGGCGAGAAGTAGCCGATGGCCGCCGCGCCGGAGCCCGGCCGGCCCCACCCGCTCGGCGCCACCCCCGGCCCCGGCGGCGTGAACTTCAGCGTCTGGTCGCGCCACGCCTCGCGGGTCGAGCTGGTGCTCTTCGACCGCGCCGGCGGCCGGCCCTCCCACATCCTGCCGCTCGACCCGGCCCGGCACCGCACCTACCACTACTGGCACGCCTTCGTGCCCGGGCTCGCGGCCGGCCAGCTCTACGGCTGGCGGGCGCACGGCCCCTTCGACCCGGCCCGCGGCCACCGCTTCGACGGGGAGAAGCTGCTCCTCGACCCCTACGGCCGGGCGGTGGCGGTGCCGCCGGGCTACGACCGGCTCGCCGCCGGGCGGCCCGGCGACGACGCCGCCACCGCCATGAAGTCGGTGGTGGCCGACCTCTCCCGCTACGACTGGGAGGGGGACGCGCCCCTGCGGCGCCCCTTCTCCCGCACGGTGATCTACGAGCTGCACGTCCGGGGCTTCACCCGCCACCCGAGCTCCGGCGTGGCGGAGGCGCGGCGCGGGACCTACGCCGGGCTGGTGGAGCGCATCCCCCACCTCCTCGACCTGGGCGTCACCGCGGTGGAGCTGCTCCCGGTCTTCGCCTTCGACCCGCAGGACGCGCCGGCCGGGCGGACCAACTACTGGGGCTACGCGCCGGTCTCCTTCTTCGCGCCCCACCCGGGCTACGCCGCCGCGGCCGGCCCGCTGGGCGCGCTGGACGAGTTCCGGGACATGGTGAAGGCGCTGCACCGGGCCGGCCTCGAGGTGATCCTCGACGTGGTCTACAACCACACCGCCGAGGGGAACGAGGAGGGGCCCACCTTCTCCTTCCGCGGCCTCGACAACTTCGCCTACTACCTGCTGGACCAGGACTGGTCCCGGTACGCCAACTACTCGGGCTGCGGCAACACCCTGAAGGCCCACCACCCGACCACCCGCCGGCTGATCCTCGACAGCCTGCGCCACTGGGTCACGGAGATGCACGTGGACGGCTTCCGCTTCGACCTGGCCTCGGTGCTCTCGCGCGACGAGGCCGGCCAGCCCCAGGGCAACCCGCCCATCGTCTGGGAGATCGAGAGCGACCCGCTGCTCGCCGGCACCAAGCTCATCGCCGAGGCCTGGGACGCGGCCGGCCTCTACCAGGTGGGCCGGTGGGTCGGGGACGCCTGGCGCGAGTGGAACGGCCGCTTCCGCGACGACGTCCGCTCCTTTCTCAAGGGGGACCCGGGCACGGTGGGCCGCCTCGCCTCCCGCCTCTTCGCCAGCCCCGACCTCTACCTGGCCGACGCCCGCGAGCCGGACCAGGCGGTGAACTTCGTCACCTGCCACGACGGCTTCACCCTGAACGACCTGGTGAGCTACCAGCGCAAGCACAACGAGGCCAACGGCGAGGGGAGCCGGGACGGCGGCGACGAC
>JAJZTO010000226.1 GCA_021848865.1 Myxococcales bacterium | reverse complement strand
CGCACTCGCGACCACGAGCTGGACGCCGTCTCGGCCGACCAGACGGAGGAGAAGGACTATGGCTAGGCTCGCCCTGGCCATGCCGAAGAAGCGCCGGACGCAGGCGGAGCGCAGCGCCGGGACGCGCGCCAAGCTCATGGCCGCCGCCATCGACTGCCTGCTGGAGCGGGGCTACGCGGGGACCACCACCACGGAGGTGGCCAGGCGCGCGGGCGTCTCCCGCGGCGCCCAGCTTCACCACTTCCCCACCAAGGAGAAGCTGGTCGCCCACGCCGTGAGACACCTGGCGGAGCAGTGGATCGGCCACTTCCGGCGGGTGCGGCAGGGCCTCGCGCCGGGAGGGGACCGCGTCTCGGTGGCCATCGACCTGCTCTGGTCCTCCTTCTCCGGTCCGCTCTTCATGGCGGCGGTCGAGCTCTGGGTGGCGTCGCGGACCGACCCCAAGCTGCACGCCACGCTGCTCCTCACCGAGCGGAAGACCGGGCGCTCCATCGCCCAGTTCTTCGACGAGGTGTTCGGGGAGGTGTCCGCCCATCCCCGCTTCGGCGACCTCCGGCGGCTCACCCTCTACCTCATGCGCGGCATGGCGCTGGAGTCGATCCTGGAGTCCCGGGAGCGCCGGCGCCGCTCCGCGCTCGAGCTCTGGAAGCGCCTGGCGTCCTTTACCCTGGCCCTCGAGGAATGAACAAACAGGCAGGCTTGATTGTTTCTTGCTCGCCGGTTATCGTCCCCCGGACGCGGCGAGGAGGAGGCCAATGGGACGCAAGGTGTTCGTCGCCGGCGTGGGCATGACCCGGTTCGAGAAGCCGTTCACCCGGGACTGGGACTACCCCGACATGGCCCGCGAGGCCGGGACGCAGGCGCTGCAGGACGCCGGGGTCCCGTACCGGGAGGTGCAGCAGGCCGCCGTCGGCTACGTGTACGGCGACTCGACGCGCGGGCAGCGGGCCGTCTACGAACTCGGCCTCACCGGCATCCCCGTCTACAACGTGAACAACAACTGCTCGACCGGCTCCACCGCGCTGTACCTGGCCAAGCAGCTGGTCGAAGGGGGGCTGGCCGACTGCGTCCTCGCCCTCGGCTTCGAGAAGATGCAGAAGGGCGCCCTGGCCATCGACGCGAGCCGGGGCAACCCGCTCCAGCGCCACCTCGAGACCATGGTCCGGCTCCGGGGCCAGGCGGACGGCCCCCCGGCCGCCCAGCTCTTCGGGAACGCCGGACGGGAGCACATGGAGCGCTACGGCACCCGCGCCGAGAGCTTCGCCCGCATCGCCCTGAAGAACCATCGTCACTCGGTGGAGAACGCCAACTCCCAGTTCCGGCAGGAGTACACGCTCGAGCAGATCCAGCAGTCGCCGGGGGTGCACCAACCGCTCACCCGGCTCCAGTGCTGCCCGACCTCGGACGGCGCGGCGGCGGCGGTGGTGGTGAGCGGGGACTTCGTGCGGCGCCACCGGCTCGAGGAGAAGGCGGTGGAGATCGCAGGGATGGCGATGGCCACCGACCTCCCAGGCTCCTTCGAGGACAGCTCCATCCGGCTGGTCGGCTCCGAGATGACCCGGTTGGCGGCGCGGCAGGCCTACGAGCAGTCCGGGCTCGGGCCGGAGGACGTGCAGGTCATCGAGTTGCACGACTGCTTCTCGACCAACGAGCTCATCACCTACGAGGCGCTGGGCCTCTGCCCGGAAGGCGAGGGCGGGGAGCTGATCGACTCGGGCGCCGTGACCTACGGCGGCCGCTGGGTGGTGAACCCGTCGGGCGGGCTCATCTCGAAGGGCCACCCGCTGGGCGCGACCGGCCTGGCGCAGTGCGCCGAGCTCAGCTGGCAGCTGCGCGGGCTGGCCGGCAAGCGGCAGGTCCCCGGCGCCCGGGCGGCGCTGCAGCACAACCTCGGGCTCGGCGGCGCGGCGGTGGTCACGCTGTACCGGCGCGCGGCCTGACAGGAGGCACGGCATGGAGCGGACGCTCTTCGGCGAGGACCATGGCCTCTTCCGCGCCTCGGTGCGGGAGTTCGTCAAGCGCGAGATCGTCCCCTTCCACGCGCAGTGGGAGGCGGACGGCCTCGTCCCCCGGGAGCTGTGGCGGAAGGCCGGGCGGGCCGGCTTGCTCTGCATGGCGGTGCCGGAGGAGTTCGGCGGCTCCGGGGTCGCCGACTTCCGCTACAACGTCATCGTCGACGAGGAGCTGGCCCGCGTGGGCGCCACCGGCCCGGGGTTCGCCGTCCACACCGGGATCGTCCTCCCCTACCTGCTGGCCTACGGCAACGTCGAGCAGAAGCGCCGCTGGCTCCCGGGGATGGTGAGCGGCGAGACCATCTCGGCGATCGGGATGACCGAGCCGGGGGCGGGGAGCGATCTCGCCGCGCTGCGCACCACCGCCGAACCCGCCGGCGACCACTACCTGCTCAACGGGTCCAAGACCTTCATCACCAACGGCATCCTCGCCGACCTGGTGGTGGTGGCGGCGCGGACCAGCCGGGAGGAGAAGCCGTCCCGGGGGATCAGCCTGCTGGTGGTGGAGCGCGGGATGAAGGGCTTCGAGCGCGGCCGCAAGCTCGAGAAGATCGGCATGCACGCCCAGGACACCGCCGAGCTCTCCTTCGACGGCGTCCGGATCCCCCGCGCCAACCTGCTGGGCGAGGAGGGGAAGGGGTTCGCCTACCTCATGCAGAACCTGGTCCAGGAGCGGCTCGGCGTGGCGGTGTCGGCGGTGGCCTCCTGCGAGGCGGCGCTCGAAACCACCGTTCGCTACTGCCAGGAGCGGAAGGCCTTCGGCCAGCCCATCGGCTCCTTCCAGAACTCCCGCTTCAGGCTGGCGGAGATGAAGACCGAGATCGAGATCGGCCGGGTCTTCGTGGACCGCTGCATCGAGGTGCACGATCGCGGCGCGCTGCGCGCCGACGAGGCGTCGATGGCGAAGTGGTGGACCACCGACCTGCAGAACCGCGTCATGGACCGGTGCCTGCAGCTCCACGGTGGTTACGGCTACATGCGCGAGTACGCCATCGGCCGCGCCTTCGTGGATACCCGGGTGGCCGCCATCTATGCCGGCACCAACGAGATCATGAAGGAGCTGATCGGCCGGGCCATGGGGTTCTAGCCGGCCAGGGAAGGCCATGATCGATCGCAAGCACATCGGCGACGAGTTGCCCCGGCACACCGTGGAGGTGGAGCCGGCGCGGCTGCGGCTGTTCGCCCAGGCCATCGGCGAGGCCGATCCGGACACCACCGGCGAGGCGGCGGCCCGAGCCGGACTCGCCCCGCCGCCGGTGCCGCCCACCTTCCTGTTCACCCTGGAGCTGGAGAGGCCCGATCCGTTCGGCTGGCTGGCCCTCCTGGGCACCGACCTCTCCCGGGTCCTCCACGGCGAGCAGTCCTTCGCCTACCACGCGCCGGTCGTGGCCGGTGACCGCCTCACCTTCGCGCCGCGCATCGCCGACATCCAGTCGAAGAAGGGCGGGGCGCTGGACCTCATCGTCCGCGAGACCACCGTCACCAACCAGGCCGGGGCCAGGGTGGCCACGCTCCGGGCGGTCCTCGCCGTCCGCAACGGCTGAAGGCGAGCACTCCATGACCGGTCCAACCTACGAGGCGGTGCGGGTCGGGGAGGCCATCCCGCCGCTCACGCTCCCACCGGTCGCCCGCGGCACGCTGGCGCTCTTCGCCGTCGCCTCGGGAGACCACAACCCGATTCACCTGGACCCCGGGGTGGCACGCGCCGCCGGGATGGGGGACGTCTTCGCGCAGGGCATGCTGGTCATGGCCTGGGCGGGGCGGGCGCTCTCCGCCTGGGCGCCGCGCGGCAGCCTCCGCCAGTTCGGCGTCCGCTTCACCTCCCTCACCAGGCCGGGTGACGTGCTCACCTGTTCCGGCACGATCCTGGAGAAGCGCGAGGAGGAGGGCGAGCGGCGGGTTCGCCTGCGCGTCGAGGTCGCCGACGCCGGCGGCGACGTGAAGTTGGCGGGCCAGGCGTTGGTGGCGCTGCCCTGAGGGACACGGACGTGCGTGCGAGGACTGGAGGCGACGTGGGAAAGCTCGACGGGAAGGTGGCGCTGGTCTCGGGTTCCGGCCGCGGCATCGGGCGCGCCATCGCCCTGAAGCTGGCCGGCGAGGGGGCGAAGGTGGTGGTGAACGACCTGGACCAGGATCCGGCCGAGGAGACGGCGGCCGCGGTGACGAAGGCTGGAGGCGCCGCCCTGGTCTGCCCGGGAAGCGTCACCGACCCCGCCTTCCCGGAACGGTACGTCCGGACCGCGGTGGAGGGCTTCGGCGGCCTCGACATCATCGTCAACAACGCCGGCTACACCTGGGACGCCGTCATCCAGAAGATGTCCGACGAGCAGTGGCAGGCCATCGTCGACGTCCACCTGACCGCCCCCTTCCGCACCCTCCGGGCGGCGGCCGGGTTCATCCGGAAGGCCGCGAAGCGGGAGGCCGAGGCGGGACAGGAGGTGTTCCGCAAGGTGGTGAACATCTCCTCGGTGGCCGGCACCAGCGGGAACGTGGGCCAGGCCAACTACGCTTCGGCGAAGGCCGGGGTGGTCGGGCTCACGCTGGCGATGGCGAAGGAGTGGGGCCGCTACAAGGTGAACGTCAACGCCGTGGCCTTCGGCATGATCCGGACGCGCCTCACCGAGGCCACCGCCGGGGGCTCCTCCACCATCGACGTGGCCGGCAGGCAGATCCAGGTCGGGGTCAACGCCGAGCTGGTGAAGCAGATGGAGCGGTCCATCCCGCTCGGGCGGGCGGGCACCCCCGAGGAGGCGGCCGGCGCCGTCTACCTGCTCTGCACACCCGAGTCGAACTACCTGAGCGGGCAGGTCATCACCTGCGGCGGCGGCCTGCGCATCTGAGCGGCCCGGCGCCGGCCACCGGGCCGGTTTCACCACCCCCCACTGGAGGACCGACATGATCCTGGCGTCCAAGAAGGCCATCGAGGAGTACACCGCGGCAGGATGCTGGGGCACCCGGACGCTGCTCGACGACTTCCGGGACCATGCGGCGAGCATGCCGGATCACGTCGCCATCGTGGATCCGCTGAACAAGGAGGCGCTGCTGGGGCAGCCTCCGGAGCGGCTCAGCTACCGGGACCTGGCGCGCGCCGTCGAGGGCACCGCCTCGGCGCTGGCCGCCGCCGGGATCGGGAAGGACGACATCGTGCTGGTGCAGCTCCCCAACTGCTGGGAGCTGGCGATGCTCTACC
>JAJZTO010000225.1 GCA_021848865.1 Myxococcales bacterium | reverse complement strand
CACCGGCCCGGCGCCCGGCGGCGGCACCGCGACCCGCGACCACTACTACGACGACGCCGGCCGCGCCCGGGTGGTGATCGTGGACGGGGACGGCCCCTCCGGCCACTTCCGGCGCCGCATCCTCCTCGACGCGCAGGGGCGCCGGATCGGCGAGGACCCGCCCGGCCAGCCCCCGTGGCCCGCGTCCGACCTGGCGCTGCGCGACGGCGCCGCCGCCTTCTGGGCGCCGCAGCGGTGCGGGAAGTAGCCCGTGCGCCTGCGCATCCTGGCGGTGGGCCGCGACCGCTCCGGGCTCTACCAGCCCGCCGTCGAGGAGTACGCGGCGCGCATCGGCCGCCACGCGCGGTTCGAGATCGTCGAGGTCCCGGAGGCCCGGCGCCACGCCGGCACCCCGCGGGCCCGCGACGAGGAGGCCGAGGCGCTGCTCGCCCGGCTGGGCGAGCGCGAGCGGGTGGTGGCGCTGGACGAGCGCGGCCCGGAGCACACCAGCCTGGAGCTGGCCCGCCGCCTCGCCGCCTGGCTGGCCGGGGGGCGCGACGTGGCGCTGGTGATCGGCGGGTCGGACGGCCTGGCGCCGGCGCTGCTCGCGCGGGCCGAGGAGCGGCTCAGCCTCTCGCGCCTCACCCTGGCCCACCGGCTGGCGCGCCTGGTCCTGGCGGAGCAGCTCTACCGGGCCTTCACCATCCTGAAGGGCGAGCCCTACCACAAGTGAGCCCCGGCGCCGCGCCGCGCCGTGCAAACGGGCGCGGCGCGGGGATATGCTCCCGGTGCGGGGGATCGCATGGCGACGTGGCAGGAGGCAGGGCCCGGAGGGAAGCCGGAGCCGGAGGCGGAGCCCACCGCCCACCCGGACCCGACCCAGCTCTCCGCGCTCCTCCAGGAGCTGGCCCGGACCCCGCCGGCGGCCGCCGAGGGGGCGGAGGCCTCCCACCTCCGGCCCGGCGACGTGGTGGGCAAGTTCACCATCGTGCGGGAGCTGGGGCGCGGCGGCTTCGGCGTGGTGCACGAGGCGGCGGACGAGGAGCTGGGGCGCCGCGTGGCCTTCAAGGCCCTCCGGCCGCGCCGCGCCCTCCGGGGCCAGGGGGAGGAGTGGCTGCGGCGGGAGGCCGAGGCGGTGGCCCGGCTGCAGCACCCGGCCATCGTCACCCTCCACGACTTCGGCCGCGGGCCGACCGGCCCCTACCTGATCTTCGAGCTGCTGCGCGGCGAGACGCTCCAGGAGCGGCTGCGTGCCGGGCCGCTGCCGGTGCGCGAGGCGGTGCGGGTGGCCCGGGCCGTGGCCCAGGCCCTGGCGCACGCCCACGCCTCCGGCGTCCTCCACCGGGACATGAAGCCGAGCAACGTCTTCCTCTGCCGCGACGGCGCGGTGAAGGTGCTCGACTTCGGGCTGGCCCGCCTCTTCGAGCGGGCCGACGCCCAGAGCGGCGGCACCCCGGCCTACATGGCCCCGGAGCAGTGGCGCAGCGAGCCGGAGGACGCGCGCACCGACCTCTTCGCCCTGGGCGCGACGCTGCACGAGACGCTGTCGGGGAGCGCGCCCTACCGCGCCACCCGCGGCCACGGGGAGGTGCTGGAGGAGGGGCCCGCCCCCCGCCTCCCGGGGCGCGGGGTCCCGGCGCGGCTGCGGCGCCTGGTCTCGCGCATGCTGGAGCGCGACCGCGCCCGGCGCCCGCAGGGGGCGGCGGAGGTCGCGGCCGAGCTGGCGGCCATCGAGGACGCCCTGACCGCGGGGCGCGCCCGGCTGGCGGCGGCCGCCGCCGCGCTGGCGGCGCTCGCGGTGATCGGCTGGCTCGCCGTGCGGGAGCCCGCCCCGGGCCCGCTGCGGGTCGCCGTGGCCGACGTCCTCAACGAGACCGGCGACGCCGGGCTGGACGCCCTGTCCGGCCTCGTCGGCAAGGCCCTCGAGCTCTCGCGGCGCGTCCGGGTGATCCCGCGCTCCGACCTCGCCGACCTGGCGGTCCCGGCGGGCGCGCCGCCCGCCCTCCACGTCGACGCGGCGGCGGCGCTGGCGGTGGCCCGCGACGGCTCGGCCGACGCGGTCCTGGCCCCCGAGGTCCGGCGGGACGGGGGCGGCTGGGTGGTCCGCCTGCGGGCCCTCGACCCGCGCGGCGGCGGCGAGCTCTTCGCCCTGGAGGATCGGTCCGCCCGCCGGGAGGCCATCCCCACGATGGTGGACCGGGTGGCGGAGAAGGTGCGGCTGCGGCTGCGCGAGCGGGAGTCCGACGTCCGGGTCTCGCTGGTGGCGGTGGCCCAGGCGGCCACCGGCAGCCTGGACGCCTACCACGACTACTTCGAGGGGGAGCAGCTCCTCACCCGTGGCGAGACCGAGAACTCCACCGGCTGGTCCGACGCCCTGGCGCTGTTCCAGCGCGCCGCGCGCCTCGACCCGGGCTTCGCCATGGCCCACTACCGGGTGGCCTACGTGCAGTGGTCCGACCGGCAGGACGCCAGCGCCGCCATCGCCCGCGCCCGGGCCACCCAGGTGCGGGCCAGCGAGCGCGACCGGGCCTTCATCGCGGCGCTCGACGCCTTCATCGCCGGCCGGACCGACGAGGCCCGCGAGCGGTACCAGGCGCTGCTCCGCGCCTGGCCCGGCGACAAGGAGGCGGCGCTCGACCTCTCCCGGCTGCTCGCTTCCCGCGAGGGGCACCGCGACTTCGCGCAGGCCGCCTCCTGGGCCCGGGTGGCGGTGGAGTCGGCGCCGCGCTCGGGGCTCGCCTGGGAGCAGCTGCTCGACTGCGTGCGGCTGCAGGGCCGGTACGGCCCGCTGGTGGAGGAGGCGCGCCGCTACGCCCGGGCCCTGCCCTCGGCGGCCGCCTACACCTGGCTCGGCAGCGCCCTGCTCGCCGACGGGAAGGTGGCGGAGGCGGCGCAGGCCTTCCACACCGAGGCCCAGGTCATCGGCCCGGCCGGCGTCGAGGGGCTGGCGGCGCTGCGCGTGCGGGAGGGGGAGCTGGACGCGGCCGAGGCCGAGTACCGCAGGCTCGCGGCGTCGGAGGAGCCCGGCTTCGCGCGGGAGGGGCGGTACGGGCTGTCCTGGGTGAGCGCCTACCGCGGCCAGTACCGGGAGGCCGCGCGCCGGCTCGAGCCGGTCGCCGCCGCCGCGGCGGCCCGGGGAGACGCGGCCGACCGGGCCCGGGCCCTGGGGCAGCAGGCGCTGTGGCTCACCCTGGCCACCGGCCGGCTGGCCGAGGAGCCGGTGCAGGCCGGCCGCGCCGCCCTGCGGAGCCCGGCGGGCGCGGCCGTGGTGCAGCGCCACTTCTACTGGTTCGCGGAGCAGGCCGCGCTCCTCGCCGGCCGGCGGGACGTCGCCGAGGCGCTGGAGCGGGAGGGCGGCGCCCTGGGCTCCTCGCACCTCTCCAACCTGGTGGCGATGACGAGGGCCCACGCCGAGGGGCGGGACGGCGACGCGCGGGCCGAGGCCGCGGCCCTGCGCGACCCCTCCGACCTCGGCTACGGGTACCACGTGCCGCTGGCCGCGTGGTCGCTGGAGGCGGGGGAGCTGGACCGGGCGCTGGCCGAGGCCAGCCGGGCCGTCGACCTCCCGCTCTGGCCGCACCCCGACGCGGTGGGCTTCCGCGCCTCGGTGTGGCCGCGGGCGCTGCTGCTGCGGGCCCGCATCCAGCTGCGGCGCGGCGACCGGGCGGCCGCGCGGCGGGACCTGGAGGTGCTGCGCGCGCTCTGGAAGGAGGCGGACGCCGGCGCCCCCGACGTGGTCGAGGCGCGGGCGCTGTGGCGGTCCGCTACCTCGCCACGGTGACCGGCAGGAGCACGTACGCTTCGTCGTTCACCGGCCCCTCCCACACCAGGCGGACCCCGTGGCTCCGCTGCAGGCCGAGCCGCTCCTCGGCCCCCACCTCCTCGACCTTCGCGCCGGCGGGCCTGGGCCGCGGCAGCGGCTCGGACGACAGCAGGTCCACGATGAGCGAGTACTGCTCTTTCTCGAGGAGCTTCGCGAAGCGCATCGGCAGCTTGAGCTTGCCGTCGTGCCGGGCCGGGAACTCGATGCGGAGCCCGTCGTTGACGAGGCAGTGCTGCCGCGACCCGCTGTCGTCGCGGCTCAGCACCACCGAGCGCAGGTAGACCGTCACCGTCTTCCCGCCGAGGAGGACGACGGCGTGGGTGTGGAGCGGGACGGTGTGGTCGAGCGCCAGCCGCTCCGGCTCGCAGCGGGCCCAGGCCTTCGCCTCCTCCTTTTCCAGCGCGTCCTTCTTGCACGCCAGCGGCGGGTGGCCGATGGCCACGGCGTAGAAGTCCCAGAGCTCGGAGGAGTACGCCTCGAGGAGCGGCGTGGCCGGGGCCTCGGGATCGATCTCGTACTCGCGCCACTCCCAGCGGCGTAGGTCCCGCGGGCTCGAGGTCCGGTGGGTGGGGCCCGTCACCGCCGCCTGGCAGCTCGCGAGGGCCACCGGCGGCTTCGCCAGCAGGTGCCTCTTCTCGATCCGGTCGAGCAGCGCGGGGTAGTGGGCCTCGGAGGCCTTCCAGGCGGCCTGGGGGAACTCGCCGAGCCGCAGGGGGCGCACCCGGGCGCCCGCCGGGACGGGGACCACCCAGGTGACCCAGAGCCGTCCGTCCTCGTCCCGGAACGGGGCGTCGCCGCACTTGGGGATCCAGGCGCGGGACGGGACGGGAAGCGCCAGTGCCGCGAGCGCGAGGCCGAGCGTGAGCCTTGTCATGTGCGATCCCCCGGTGGACAGCCAGCCCGATCGAAGCGGCTCCTCTACGCAAAGTCAAACGATCCGGCGGGCCACCCGGAAGGGTCAGGAGCGCGCCAGCAGCGCGGCGACCGCACCGGTGATGGGCTGGCCGGTCCGCTCCTCCACGAAGAGCCACTGGCCCGACGGGTTCACCTCCAGGAAGAGGTGCTCCCCCTCGTCGGTGCGGCGCAGGTCGACGGCGGCGAAGCGGAGCCCCAGCGCGGCGAGGAGCCGGCGCAGGCCGGCCGCCACCGGCGCCGGCAGGCGGGCGGCCCGGACCTTCGATCGGCCCAGGACGACGCGGAAGTCGGCGTCGTACCCGGCCCGGCGGGAGTCGATCTCGGCGGCGAAGAGCCTGCCCCCCACCGCGGTCACCCGGAGATCCACGCCCGGCACCCGCTCCTGGAAGAGGACCGGCGCCTGGCGGACCAGGGGGAGGAGGGCCCGCTCGGCCGGGCCGACCACCCGCGTCTCGCGCCAGGTCTCCCGCGTCGCGTGCAGCGCCTTGAAGACGGCGCCGGCGCGCCCCACCTCGCGCAGGAAG
>JAJZTO010000224.1 GCA_021848865.1 Myxococcales bacterium | reverse complement strand
GGCGAGGGACGAGTGCGTCCGGACGGGAACGGCGTCCCGCTTGGCGACGTAGTCGGCGTTCCCGGTGTGTGACCCCATGTCGTCCGGGGACGGGGCCGAGAGGTCCCAGGCATGGGCGAAGTGGCAGCTCCGGCAGTCCACCATCTTCCGGAACGCATCGGCCGCGTGGCACGACGCGCAGTAGATCGCCTGCCCGCTGGCGATGGAGCCGACCGGCGTCGGCTCGTGGGCGGTGCCGGCCAGCGGGAACCAGGTGTGGCCGGCGACGCCCGGGTCGGTGTTCCAGGGGGCGGCGCTCTCGTTCGCGCCACAGGCAGCGGCCAGGACCAGCAGGAGGAGGGGGGCGCGTCTCATCGGATGCTCCTTGCCCCCCTCAGGGCGCCGGTGGTGGTGGCGAACCGGTGGCACTCGTAGCACTTGGGATTGGAGCAGGCGAACCCGAGGACGGCCGGGTGGCTGCCGCAGTCGTGGCAGGACTGGCAGTTGGGCGGGTTGGTGAGGTAGCTCGTGCAGCTGAGGCTGTTCACGTCGGCCACGAGCGGGATCCCGCCGGTGTGGCAGCGCAGGCAGGCGATCCCCGCGTGCTTGCCGGTGGCGATGGCGAAGCACTGCTCGTGGGCCGGGAAGAAGGCGTTGGCGAAGCGCCACGGGGTGTGGCAGGCCTTGCAGTCGGTGCCGAACCCGGTGTGGGGCACCACCGCGTTGGCCCGCGCCAGGTCGCCGGAGTGGCAGTCGCCGCACTGCTTCACCGATCGCGCGAAGCCGCGGTTCAGCTGGTTCCCGTGGCACTCCTCGCAGGCGACGAAGGCGTGGCGGCCGGTGAGGGGGAAGCCGGCGCGCCGGTGGGCGTCGGCGTCGAAGCGGCTCCGCCAGGACTGCTCGTCGTGGCAGCCCTGGCAGCGGCTGCCGAGCGACCCGCGGTGCACGTCGCGGTGGCAGGCGTCGCAGGCGTGGGAGAGCGGCCGGTCGAAGGAGACCGGGTGGCACTGCTTGCAGCCCGCCTTCCGGTGCTCGCCGACGAGCGGGAAGCCGGTCCGCTCGTGGGCGAAGGCCACGTCGCCCCAGCGGTCGGTGGTGTGGCAGCGGTCGCAGCGGGTCTCGCCGCCGTGGCCCGCCGGCGCGGCCGGGCGCAGGTCCAGGGGCCGGGCGGCCGGGGCCGCGGCGCGCGCCGGGGCGGCGGCGAGGGCCAGCAGCAGGAGCGCGGCCGGGGCCGCGCGCGCGGCGGGACGATGGCTCACGGCTCGAACCCCCGGAAGGCGCCCTTGTGGAAGTCCACGTGGCAGCCCTGGCAGGCGCGCGGGACGCCCCGCCAGCGGCGCAGCACCGCCCCGCCGGCGAGCCTCACCCCCGGGACCTCGGGGTGGCAGGCCTTGCACTCCAGCCGGGCGTGCTTGCCGGTCAGCCGGAAGTCGGTGAAGGGCGGCGCGTGGACGAACTTCGCCTGCTTCTTCCAGTCGTCGGTCCCGTGGCAGTGGGCGCAGTCGGTCGGCTGGGCCGGCCCGGCGGCGAACTGGGCGGCGTGCGGGTCGGCGTGGCAGCCGGCGCAGGAGGTCGGCACCCCGGCGTACTTCACCACCGGGAGGCCGCGCGGCCTCTTCTGCGAGGCGTGGCAGGAGGCGCAGGCGGCCTTGGCGTGCTTCCCCTCCAGCGGGAAGCGGGTGTCCTTGGCGTGGTCGAAGCGGGTCCTGGCGAAGCTCGAGGTCTCGTGGCAGCCGGCGCAGCCCTTGGCGCCGGCGCGCTCGTCGAACTGGCCGCCGTGCGGGTCGAGGTGGCAGGTGTCGCAGCGCGAGAGATCCCCCGCGAAGGCGTAGACCGCGAGCGAGAGGCGCACCGGCCGGCCGCGGCGCTGGAGCTCCTCGCGCACCGCGGCCGGGAAGCGGTCGGCCACCTGCGGGTCGCCGCGGTGGCAGGCGGTGCAGGCCACCGCCCGGTGCGCCCCCTCCAGCGGGTAGCGGGTGCGCTGGTGGTCCTCGAGCGAGAAGCGCGAGACCTCGAAGGTGGCGACGGTGTGGCAGCGGTCGCAGCGGTTCCCGTCGGCGCGGGCGCGCCGCATCTGGCCGGCGTGGGCGTCGGCGTGGCAGTCGGTGCAGGCGCCGAAGGGGAGGCCGCGGAACTCGGCGGGGGTGCCGGGGAAGGGGCCGTGGCAGGCCTGGCACTTCACCAGCGCGTGCGCCCCCTCCAGCCTGTAGCGGGTCTTGTCGTGGAAGGCCCGGTTCTCGCCGCCGACGGTGCGGACGGTCTTCCAGTCGGCCTCGGTGTGGCACTTCGCGCAGCTCTCGCCGAAGCGGCCCTGGTGCGGGTCCCTGTGGCAGTCGGCGCAGGACCGGTGGGGCACCGGCTTGAAGCGCAGGAAGGCGCGGGCCTTCGGCTGGAGGCCGGCGTGCTCCACCTGGTCCTCGACCCGGGGGTGGCACTTCTCGCAGGCCACCCGGGCGTGCTTGCCGAGGAGCGGGTAGGGCGTCCGGGCGTGGTCGAAGCCCGGCGCCGGCTTGAAGCCCCGCTCGTCGTGGCACCTCCGGCAGTCGGTCCCGACCTGGCCGCGGTGCTCGTCGAAGTGGCAGGCGCTGCAGGCGGCCGGCGCCCCGAGGAAGGTGCGGCGCGCCGGGTGCTTGTCGAGCAGCGCCCGGATGGCCGGCTCCTGGACCAGCCGGCGCTCGTGGCACTTCTCGCAGGCCACGGCGGCGTGCTTGCCCTGGAGCGGCACGCCGGTCCGGGCGTGGTCGAAGCCCTTCTCGCCCCCCGGCCCCCAGTCGACCAGCGCGAAGCCCCGGCCCTGGTGCTCGTGGTGGCAGGTCCAGCAGTCGCGCTCTTTCCCCTGGAGCCGCCCGTGGAAGCCCCGGCCGGCCGCCAGCCGCCCCTTCAGCTCCTCGTGGCAGCCCAGGCAGGCGGACTGGGCCAGCTGCTGCCCCTGGGGGTGGCACCTGGTGCAGTTGGAGATCCCCTCGAGCCCGGCGTGGGCCCGGGTCAGGTCGCCGGGCGAGAAGAGGTCGGCGCGCGCGGCCGGGGCGAGCGCCAGCAGGGCGGCGGCGAGCGCGGCGCGGGCCGTCACTTGAGGCCGTACCCCAGGTAGAGGGAGAAGCCGATGTGGGCGGCGATGGCCAGCACCAGGAAGCCGGCCAGCGACGCGTGGAAGATCCGCCAGGCGCGCATCAGCGACTTCAGCGACCGGAAGAAGGCGATCTGCAGCCGCAGCCGCTCGCAGACCCGGAAGTCCTCCCGGAAGGCGCGGCGCGACTCCTCGTCGGGGAAGAGGGAGGCGACGCGGCGCAGCGCCAGGCGCGACCGCAGCGACTGCAGCGGCAGCGTCACCAGCGAGTGCAGCAGCGAGCCGGGCGGCAGCGGCGCCGTCACCGAGGCGAAGAGCCGCCTCACCGGGCCGGGGTTCTCGACCATCTCCAGCAGCGGCTCCACCTCGGCGCGGGCCCGGACGAAGCTGGCCTGCAGGTCCTCCAGCTCCAGCGCGTGGTCGGCGGCCGCCGGCACCAGGCTGAAGATGTACCGGCCGACGACGCCGGTGGCGACCACCACCGCCAGCGCCGCGGTGGTCCCGGTGGCGAGCAGGTTCCGCGACTGGAAGGCGGCGTGGAAGGCGATGACCAGGGGGCTCATGAAGCCGACGAAGACGTGGAAGGCCAGCCAGATCCGCATGTCCCCGACGCCGGAGAGCCAGCGCACCCGCTTGCGGGCGGCGTAGAGGAAGTTGGACAGCATGAAGGCGGTGGCGGCGATGCCCACGCCGTGGCCCCAGTGGCTGGCCGGCTTCAGGAGGGGATGGAGCGGGGAGCGGATCCGCTCGGCCTGGGGCAGCAGGTAGTACCGCCAGCCGTGGAGCGCCAGCAGGACCAGGATGGCCGCCCCCAGCACCGCGAAGAGCGCCTCGATCCGGTGCTCCTTGCGCCGCGCCGTCAGCTCCCGGTCGAGGGCGTGCGACCGGGTGGCGCCGTTCCGCGAGGACCCCGGCGCCTCGCCGTGGTAGCGGCGCATGCCCACGCCGGCCTTCTCCAGGAACTCGGTGGGCAGCTCGCCGCCGGCGCAGACCACCACGAAGTCGTTGGGGAGGCGGAGCGGCCTCCCCTCGGCCTCCAGCTCCACCTCCTCCGCGCCGATCCGCTTCACCTGCGACCTCGGGAGCAGGGTGAGCCGCCGCTTCGCCGCCTGCGCCTCCAGGTCCACCCGGTTCGGCTCGCGGCACTTGGGGGCGTCGCCGCGGAAGGAGAGCCACACCTGGGCGTCCGACTCGCGCGCCAGCTGGCAGGCGGCCTCCACCCCGGCGTCGCCGGCGCCGACCACCAGCACCCTCGACCCCGCGTACTGCTCCGGCTCGACGAGCCGGTACACCACCTTGGCCTGCTCCTCGCCCGGGACCTGCAGCTTGCGGGGCGACCCGCGGCGCCCGATGGCCAGCACCACCTTGGCGGCCCGCACCTCCCCGCCGGTGCTCTGCACGGTGAAGTCGCCGTCGCCGCCCGCGATGCCGGTGACCTTGACCTTCTCCTCCACCCGCAGCGACGCCTTCTCGATCACCTTCTCCAGCGTGGCGAGCAGGTCCTCCTTGGAGATGCGCCGCTTCCCGAACCTCCCCCAGCCGGGCAGGTTCACCGTCTCGGTCATCACCACCTTGCGGCGCGGGAAGTGGAAGATGGTACCGCCCACCGAGTCCTGCTCCAGCAGCCGGTAGGAGAGCCCGTGGTGGACCAGCCCGAGCGCCGTGGCGATGCCGGCCGGCCCCGCCCCCACCACGCAGACGTCCACGCCGCCCGGCGGCGCCCGGGGCCTCCGCTTCGCCAGGTGGTCGGCCGCCTGCAGCCCCTGGCGGATGGCGTTCTTGATGAGCCCCATCCCGCCGAGCTCGCCCACCACGTGGACGCCGGGGCGCGAGGACTCGAAGACCTCGCTCACCTCCGGCAGGTCGATGCCCCGCTTGGCGGTGCCGAAGACCAGGGTGATGGCCGACACCGGGCACTCGGCGGCGCAGCGGCCGTGGCCGACGCAGTGCTGGCCGTGGACCAGCGCGGCGGTCCCGTTGACGATCCCGAGGATGTCCCCCTCCGGGCAGGACTTCAGGCAGGCCAGGCTCCCGATGCAGATGTCCGGGTCGATGATCGGGTGGAGGGAGCGCGGGAGGTTGCGCTCCAGCTCCTCGGCCTCGCGCAGCGCCTCCTCGTCGGCCCGCCCGCGCCGCCAGCGGTTCACCGCGTAGCTGCCGGCGAAGAGCGCGGCCGAGCCCACGGCGGCCGAGGCGATGATCGTCTGGCTGAAGTCCAAGGTGTC
>JAJZTO010000223.1 GCA_021848865.1 Myxococcales bacterium | reverse complement strand
GCCGGCCGGGCCCGATGTGCTAGGTTCCCCGCCCCATATGCCCCGCAGGACAGACATCCAGAAGATCATGATCGTGGGCTCGGGCCCCATCGTGATCGGGCAGGCGTGCGAGTTCGACTACTCCGGCACCCAGGCCTGCAAGGCGCTGAAGGAGGAGGGCTACCAGGTCGTCCTCCTGAACTCCAACCCGGCGACGGTGATGACCGACCCGGGCTTCGCCGACCGGACCTACCTCGAGCCCATCACCCCCGCGTTCGCCGAGCAGATCCTGGCCCGGGAGAGGCCGGACGTCCTGCTCCCCACCCTCGGCGGCCAGACCGCCCTGAACCTGGCGGTGGCCCTGGCGCGCAACGGGGCCCTGGAGCGCCACGGCGTCGAGCTCATCGGCGCCTCGCTGGAGGCCATCGAGAAGGCCGAGGACCGGCAGCAGTTCAAGCGGGCCATGGAGCGGGTGGGCGTGGAGATGCCGCGCTCCGGCTACGCCACCAGCTGGGAGGAGGCCCGGGCCGTCGCCGAGTCCATCGGCTTCCCGGTCATCATCCGGCCCAGCTTCACCATGGGCGGGGAGGGCGGCGGGGTCGCCTACAACCGCGGGGAGTTCGAGGAGCTGGCGCGGCGGGCGCTGACGCTCTCGCCCAGCCACACCATCCTGGTGGAGGAGTCGATCCTGGGGTGGAAGGAGTACGAGCTGGAGGTGATGCGCGACCGGAACGACAACGTCGTCATCATCTGCAGCATCGAGAACCTGGACCCCATGGGCGTCCACACCGGCGACTCCATCACCGTCGCCCCCATCCAGACGCTCACCGACAAGGAGTACCAGGTGATGCGGGACGCCTCGATCCGCATCATCCGCGAGATCGGCGTCGACACCGGCGGCTCGAACATCCAGTTCGGCGTCCACCCCCGCACCGGCCGGATGGTGGTCATCGAGATGAACCCGCGGGTCTCCCGCTCCTCGGCGCTGGCCTCCAAGGCCACCGGCTTCCCCATCGCCAAGATCGCCGCCAAGCTGGCGGTGGGCTACACCCTGGACGAGATCCGCAACGACATCACCCGCGAGACGCCGGCCAGCTTCGAGCCGACCATCGACTACGTGGTGACCAAGATCCCGCGCTTCGCCTTCGAGAAGTTCAAGGGGGCGGACGACACCCTCACCACGGCGATGAAGTCGGTGGGCGAGGTCATGGCCATCGGCCGCACCTTCCAGGAGAGCATGCAGAAGGCGCTGCGCGGCCTGGAGATCGACAAGCCGGGCTTCGAGTCGCCGCTGGGCAAGGCGCCGGGCGCGCCCCACGTCGACGCCGAGAAGGACCGCATCCGCGCCGAGATGCGGGTGCCCCGCGCCGGCCGGATCTTCTGGGTGGGCGAGGCCTTCCGGGCGGGGCTGACGGTGGAGGAGGTCCACCAGGCGACCGCCATCGACCCCTGGTTCCTCCGGGAGATCGAGGGGATCATCCGCCACGAGGCCGAGCTGGCGAAGGGGCTCCCGCGCGGGGCCGAGGCCTGGCGCGGCGCCAAGCGCATGGGCTTCTCCGACAAGCGCATCGCCGCGCTGGCCGGCGTCACCGAGCGCGAGGCGCGCGACGCCCGCATCGCCGCCGGGGTCCGCCCGGTCTTCAAGCGGGTGGACACCTGCGCCGCGGAGTTCGAGGCCTACACCCCCTACCTCTACTCGACCTACGAGGAGGAGGACGAGGCCGCCCCCACCGGCCGCCGCAAGGTGATGATCCTCGGCGGGGGGCCCAACCGCATCGGCCAGGGCATCGAGTTCGACTACTGCTGCGTCCACGCCTCCTTCGCGCTGCGGCAGGCCGGGTTCGAGACCATCATGGTCAACTGCAACCCGGAGACGGTCTCCACCGACTACGACACCAGCGACCGGCTCTACTTCGAGCCGCTGACGCTGGAGGACGTGCTGGAGATCGTCCGGGAGGAGAAGCCGGAGGGGCTCATCGTCCAGTACGGCGGCCAGACCCCGCTCAAGCTGGCGGTGCCGCTGCACGAGCTGGGCGTGCCCATCCTCGGCACCTCCCCCGACGCCATCGATCGCGCCGAGGACCGGGAACGCTTCTCCGCCCTCATCGACAAGCTGAAGCTCCGCCAGCCGGCCAACGGCATGGCCCGCAGCCCGGCGGAGGCCTTCGAGGTGGCGCGGCGCATCGGCTACCCGGTGATGGTCCGCCCCTCCTACGTGCTGGGCGGCCGGGCCATGGAGGTCGTCTACGACGACGCCGACCTCGAGATCTACCTGCGCGAGGCGGTGCAGGCCTCGAACGAGCGGCCGGTGCTGGTGGACCGGTTCCTCCGCGACGCCGCCGAGGTGGACGTGGACGTGGTCTCCGACGGCGTGGACGTGATCGTCGGCGGGGTCATGGAGCACATCGAGGAGGCCGGCATCCACTCGGGCGACTCCGCCTGCGCCCTCCCGCCCCACAGCCTGGCGCCGGAGGTGGTGGCCGAGATCGAGCGGCAGTCCATCGCCCTGGCGCGCGAGCTGGAGGTGAAGGGGCTCATGAACGTGCAGTTCGCCATCCAGGGCGGCGACATCTACGTCCTGGAGGTGAACCCGCGCGCCAGCCGCACCGTCCCCTTCGTGGGGAAGGCCACCGGGCTGCCGCTCGCCAAGGTGGCGGCGCTGGCCATGGTGGGGCAGCGGCTCGCCGACCAGGGGGTCCGGGAGTCGCCGCGCCCGGCCCACGTCTCGGTGAAGGAGTCGGTGCTCCCCTTCGCCCGCTTCCGGGGCGTGGACCCGGTGCTGGGGCCGGAGATGAAGTCCACCGGCGAGGTGATGGGGATCGCCGCCGACTTCCGCGAGGCCTTCTGGAAGGCCCAGGTCGCCGCCGGGAACGCCCTGCCGCGGGGCGGCGCCGGGCGCGCCGCCTTCGTCTCGGTGAAGGACGCCGACAAGCCGGCGGCGGTGGAGCTGGCGCGCCGGCTGGTGGCCCTGGGCTTCGAGGTGCTCTCCACCTCCGGCACCGCGGCCTTCCTGGCGCAGCGGGGCATCGCCGCCACCACCGTGCGCAAGGTGAAGGAGGGGCGCCCCTCCATCGTCGACCGGCTCATCGACGGCGACGTCCACTTCGTGGTGAACACCACCGCCGGGAAGCGCGAGATCGCCGACAGCACCTCCATCCGGCGCGAGACGGTGATGCGCCAGGTGCCCTACTTCACCACCATGACCGGGGCGCTGGCCGGGGTGGGGGCGATGGAGGCGGCGCGGGACGGCAAGCTCGGGGTCCAGCCCCTGCAGGAGTACCACCGCAGCCTGCTCCCCTGAGCGGGCGCCCGTGTTGACAGGCGCATCCGCGCCGGGCACGATTTCGAGGGTCGAGCGGCCGCTCCCATCCGGGGCGGCCGCGAATTTTTCGAGGGCCGAGGGGAAGACGAGATGGCCGACGCGCGCATGCCCATCACCAAGGCGGGGCTGGTCCGGCTCAAGGACGAGCTCAAGCGGCTCAAGTACGTGGAGCGGCCCAAGATCGTGAAGGAGATCGCCGAGGCCCGCTCCCACGGCGACCTCTCCGAGAACGCCGAGTACCACGCCGCCAAGGAGAAGCAGTCCCACCTGGAGGGACGCATCGCCCAGGTGGAGGACTGGATCGCCCGGGCCGAGGTGATCGACGTCTCCCGCCACAAGGGGGACCGGGTGGTCTTCGGCGCCACCGTGACCCTGGCGGACGCCGACTCGGGCGACGAGGTGCGCTACCGGATCGTCGGCGAGCTGGAGGCCGACCTGAAGCTCGCCCGCATCAGCGTCACCAGCCCCATCGCCCGGGCCCTGATCGGGAAGAGCGAGGGGGACGTGGTGAAGGTGCGCTCGCCCGGCGGCGAGCGGGAGTACGAGATCAGCCTCGTCGAGTTCATCGAGGAGGCGGTCCCGGCGGGCGAGGAGCCGTCCGGGGAGTGACGCCTTGGAAGGGCCGCCGCCCGCCCGCGACCCGGCCACGCCCGCCGAGCGGGCGGGAAGGCGCTCCCGCCTGCGGACGCGGCTCGCCGAGGTCCCGGGCCTGCACCCGGCGCCGCGCGCCCTGCTGGAGGAGCGCGGCCGGCTGACGGTCGAGGAGGCCCTGGGCTTCTGGCCCAAGGCCTGGCAGGACCGGACCCGGCCCACCCCCATCGCCGGGCTGCGCGCCGGCGCCGAGGGGCTGGTGGTCGGCACCGTGACCCACGCCCGCGTCCAGCGGATGCGGAGCGGCAAGCCGCTGCTCAAGGTCGGGCTCCAGGACGCCGGCGGGCGGCTGGAGCTGGTCTTCTTCAACCCGGCGCCCTGGCGGCTGCGCCAGTTCGCGGCCGGCGAGCCGCTGCTGGCCTCGGGCAAGGTCACCGAGGGCTTCGGCGGCCGCCTGCAGATGGCCCAGCCGGAGGTGGAGAAGGTCCAGCCCGGCGACTCCGCCAGCTTCGGGCGCATCGTCCCGGTCTACGCCGGCCCGGCCGACTGGCAGCACCCGGCGCTGCGCAAGCTCCTGAAGCGGCTCTGCGACGAGTACGCGCCCTCGGCGGTGGACGACCTGCCGGCCGAGGTGCGCCGGCGCCGCGGGCTGCTCCCGGCCGGGGAGGCGCTGCACCAGGCCCACTTCCCGCCGGCCGGGACCGACCTCGCGGCGGCGGCGGCCCGGGCCACGCCGGCCTTCCGGCGGCTGGTCTTCGAGGAGTTCTTCTTCCTGCAGCTGGCGCTGGCGCAGCGGCGCCGCGGGGTGCGCCGGGAGCCGGGCATCGCCTTCGACCTCTCGCCGGAGCGGCGGCGGCAGGCGGTCTCGCACCTCCCCTTCGCGCTCACCGGGGCGCAGCGGCGGGTGCTGGGCGAGATCGCCGCCGACATGGCCCGGCCCGAGCCCATGAACCGGCTGCTGCAGGGGGACGTGGGCAGCGGGAAGACCGCGGTGGCCTTCGTGGCCCTGATGCTGGCGGTGCAGTCGGGCTGGCAGGGGGCGCTGATGGCCCCCACCGAGATCCTGGCGGAGCAGCACCTGCGCACCCTGCGGCGCTGGCTCGAGGGCAGCGGGGTGGAGGTGGCGCTGGTGGCGGCCCAGGCCCGCGGCCGGGAGCAGCGGGCCGCCCGCGAGGCGGTGGCCTCGGGGCGGGCGCGCATCGCGGTGGGGACCCACGCGCTGCTGGAGCAGGAGGTGGGCTTCGACCGGCTCGGCCTGGTGGTGGTGGACGAGCAGCACCGCTTCGGCGTGCTGCAGCGGGCCCGCCTCATCGCCAAGGGGGTCCGGCCCGACGTGCTGGTGATGACCGCCACCCCCATCCCGCGCACGCTGGCGCTGGCCTTCTACGGCGACCTGGACCAGTC
>JAJZTO010000222.1 GCA_021848865.1 Myxococcales bacterium | reverse complement strand
CGCGGGACCGCCAGCGCGCACAGCGCCCAGAGGGGCCGCGCCCCCATGGCCGCGAGGTCGGAGAGGTTCACCGCCAGCGCCTTCCAGCCGACGTCCTCGGGGGGGAAGCCGGGGCCGAAGTGCACCCCCTCGACCACCGCGTCCACCGTGGCCACCAGGTCGGCGCCGGGGGACGGAGCCAGCACCGCGGCGTCGTCGCCGATGCCGAGGCGGACGCCGGCGCCGCCCCGGGGGGCGCCCCGGGTGAAGCGCTCGATGAGCTCGAACTCGGTCACTGCGGGAGCGAGGCCGCCGAGGGCGCCGCCGGCCGGCCCGGGACCGGCGCCGGCGCCGCGTGGCGCACCGGGAGGACGACGGTGAAGGTCGCGCCCTCCGACGGCCGGGAGGCGACCCGGACCTCGCCGTGGTGCGCCTCGACGAAGCTCTTCACGATGGCCAGCCCCAGCCCGGCGCCGCCGTACTCGCGGGTCGAGGAGCCGTCCACCTGGTAGAAGGTCTCGAAGATCTTCTTCTGGTTCTCCTCGCTGATGCCGATGCCGGTGTCCTGGACGAAGAGGGCCATCCGGTCGCCGCGCGGGTCGGCGCCCACGGTGATGGTGCCGTTCTGGGGCGTGAACTTCACCGCGTTGTTCACCAGGTTGATGAGGCACTGGCGCATCTTCTCGCGGTCGCACTGGACCCGCGGCAGGTCGCCCGGGTCGCACACCAGGGTGATGCCCTTCTTGCGGGCGTGGGGCATGACTGTGGCCACCGCGTCCTTCATGAGCTGGCCCACGTCCACGTCGCTCATCACCAGCCGGATGCGGCCCGCCTCGATCTTGGTGATGTCGAGGATCGAGGTGATGAGCTGCAGCAGGCTCTCCCCCTTCTCCATGATGATCCCGAGGTACTCGCGCTGCTCCGGGGTGAGCGGGCCGCCCAGCCCCTCCAGCATCATCTCGCTGTAGCCGATGACGCTGGTGAGCGGGGTGCGCAGCTCGTGGCTCATGGTGGCGAGGAAGTTGGACTTCAGCCGGTCCAGCTCCTTGAGCTTCCCGAAGCTCTCCTCCAGCGCCCGGTTCTTCTCCTGCAGCTCCCGGTAGCTCTCCTGCACCGCCTCGATGTGCAGCCGGGCGGTGACCAGGTTCTTGTGGCCGCTGAAGACCAGGACGTCGAGGATCTCGGCGAAGTGCTTGACGATCTTGTCGGCGGTCGGCTGCGGGACCCGCCGGATCTTCTGCATGTAGCCCTGCGCCAGCCGGGCGTCGAAGTCGGCGGAGATCGCGGTCAGGCTGGCGGGGAGCTGGGTGAGGTCGTCGGGGACGAAGGGGCCGAAGACCACCCGGCCCAGCGCGTCGCCCTCGTAGAGCACCGTCTGCACCACGTAGCGGCAGCCGGAGAAGCACTCGAAGCGGGCCGGCTTGCCCTCCTCGGGGACGGCGTCGTTCTTCACCCGGCCCACGGTGGCGATGCACTGGGCGCGGCCGTCCGGCTTCTGCCAGATGTAGCCGCAGAAGTCGGCGTTGCCGACCTTCACGTCCACCAGCTTGTTGCCGGCGGCGTCGAAGACCTTGAGCCCGACCCGGTAGAGCTCGGCGAAGGACTGGCAGACCTCGGTGAAGGAGCGGACGTCGAGCAGGTCCCCGAGGGACAAGACCTGCTGCAGCACCGAGGGGCGCAGCGTCATCGCGGCGCCTCGGGGATGGCCAGCGGCGGCGGCAGGCGGGTCCCGCGCAGGTCCATGTGGCTGAAGATCTGCTGCAGGAACTCGCGCTCGGAGAGGTTCCAGTTGCGCTCCAGCCCCACCGCCCGGTCCAGGTTCCGGTAGATGAGGGTGAGCAGGATGTGGAGCGTCTCCACCACCCCCTCGCCGCGGATGGCCACGGCCGGCACCACCAGCGGCTTCACCGTGGTGGTGCGCAGGTCGGCCATGTCGTCGTCGCGCGGGTCGGGCAGGTCCTTCTTGTTGGCCTGGATCACCATGGGCAGGACCTTGGGGTCGAGCCCGTTGGCCTCCAGGTTCTTCAGCATGTTGTTCCAGTAGGCCAGCGTCCCCGCCTGCTCCGAGCGCCGGCCGTCGGCGACGAAGGCCACGCCGTCCGCGCCCTGGAGCACGATGCGCCGGGTGGACTCGTGCATCACCTGGCCGGGCACCGTGTAGAGCTTGAGCTTCACCTTCACGCCGCCGGCGGTCCGGAAGAACACCGGCATCATGTCGAAGAAGAGGGTCCGGTCGTCCTTGGTGTCGAGCGTCATCAGCCGCCCGCGCACCTTGGGATCGATCTTCTGGAAGAGCGCCTGGAGGTTGGTCGTCTTCCCGGAGAGGGCGGGGCCGTAGTAGACGACCTTGAGCGCGATCTCGCGGTGTTCTTGGTTGAACTGGACCATGGGGCAGGCGACGGGGAGTCTAGCCCCGGACTTCGGCCGAGATCCAGAATGGCCGCGGGTTCCCACCCACCCCTGGGTCTGATGACCCGATCCCGCGGGCCGACGAAACGGCGCGCGGGGCGCCGACCCCTGAAACAAGATATTTCGGAACGAATGACTCCTTCCGGTGATACGTGCAATCGTAACTTATTTCATGATGTTACGCGGTTATCCCGGCAGGGATGGAGACCGCCAAGAACTCTCGGTGCGGGTGCGATAGGGGCGGCGAAACACCTGAACTTACGGCATAAAACACCACCCGTGGCACCCGAGATGCAGTAGCGTGCGGCCCGCGGGGGGTAGGTACGTCCAGGGATGAGTCTCGAAGATCCTTCTACCCCGATGACAGCTGAAGTCTCCGACGCGGCGCTGGCCGAGCGCCTGCGCTGGCTCTTGCGCCTGCGCTGGCTCATCGTCCCCACCTTCGTGGCGGTGGTGCTGGCGAGCGACCTCCTCGTCGGCGGGCGCAAGCCCTGGGGGACGCTGCTCGTCGGGGCCGTGCTGCTCGCGGTGAACGGGCTCTACGCGGTGCTGCTGGCCCGGCCCCTCTCGCGGCGGGCGCTGCTCGCCTGGGCGCGCTTCGAGGCGGCGGTGGTGGTCGCCCTCCCCGGCGCCATCATGGTGCTGCAGCGCGACACCTCCAGCGCGCTGCGCTACGGCGTCATCGTCGGGGTGGTGGGCGCGGCGGTGGTGCTGCCGCGCGCCGGCGAGGTGGCGGTGGTCGCCGCCTGGGCCATCGTCACCCTGGTGGCCGCCGACGCCGTCACCCTGGCCATGGCCGGCGCCGGCGTGGCCCAGCTCCAGGTGGCCCGCTGGGCCGTCGAGTCGGGCGTCATCGCCATCGTCGCGCTCATCGCCGCCTACCTGCACCAGGAGCGGGACGGGGCCGCCGGGCGGCTCCAGGAGCTCACCCGCGGCGCCGAGAGGACGCAGCGGGAGTGGGACGCGGCCTTCGACAACCTCGCCGAGATGGTGGTGATCACCGACCTCGACGGCGTGGTGACCCGCGCCAACCGGGCCTTCGCCAAGGCGCTGGGGACGGCGGCCCACGAGCTGGCGGGCCAGCGGCTGGCCTCGCTGCTCGCCGGCCACCCCGACCGCTGGTGGACGGCGGCGAGCGACGGCATCGTCGAGGTCGACGACCCCGCCTTCGACTCGCTCTTCGAGGTGACGGTGACGCGGATCCCGGACCGGATCATCCGGGTGGCGCGCGACGTCGGGGAGCAGCGGCGGCTCTACGCCCGGCTGCTGCAGGCCGACAAGCTGGCGGCGCTGGGGCTGCTCGCCACCAGCGTGGCCCACGAGATCAACAACCCGACCGCCTTCATCACCTCCAACCTGAACGAGCTGCGCCGCTACCTCCAGTCCTACGAGAGCGCCTTCTCCGAGCTGGCCGCCATCGGCCTGGAGGCCGGGAGCGCCGAGCGGGTGCGCGGGCTCCTGCAGCGCGGCGACGTGGCCTTCGCCCGGCGCGAGGCGGGCGCGGCCATCGCCGAGAGCCTCCAGGGGATGGAGCGCATCCGGCAGGTGGTGTCCTCGCTGCGCTCGGTGGCGCGGCGCGACCAGCCGGGCGAGCCCATGCAGCCGGTGGCCCTGGGCGAGGTGGTGGACGCGGTGGTGCGCACCGCCGCCAGCGACCTCCGGGCCGCCAGCGCCCGGGTGGACGTCGGCGAGGCGGTCCAGGTGCTCGGCCACCGGGCCCAGCTGGTGGACGTGCTGCTGAACCTGGTGGTGAACGCCATCCAGGCCCGCGAGAGCGGGCGGCCCAACCAGGTCTCGGTGGAGCTGCGGCGCGAGGGGACCAGCGCCGCCATCCGCGTCTCCGACACCGGCCGGGGCATCTCCGCCGCCCACATGAAGCGGCTCTTCGAGCCCTTCTTCACCACCAAGGCGCCGGGCGAGGGCACCGGGCTGGGCCTGTCGCTGGCCCGCAACGTGGTGCTGGCCCACGGCGGCTCCATCGACGTCCAGAGCGCGGCCGGGGTGGGCACCACCTTCACCGTGCGCCTGCCGCTCCACGACGCCGGGGGGGCGCGCGATCAGGCGCCGCGCCTCGCCGGCCGCTCCGGCACCGCCGGCTAGCCGCCGGCCCGTCGCCTAGCCCTGGGGACCGGTACGGGCGGGCCCCGTTCCCGCCCTGCGGCACGGTGGCCGCCAGGCCGGTGGCCGCAGTCATCCGGCCGTTGGCGCGAAACCCGCATGACGGACAGGCCGTGGCTTGCGCCCCAGCGTCCCGATCCAGGCGAATCCGTCTTCCCCTGGGCGTTTACGCCCAGCCGGGTGCCGTCTGTTCCATCACCATTGCCTCTCGGGAGCGTCGTCCGGTGTTCTCGAACGTCCGCGCGGCGGCCGCTGCGTGCGAGGTGCTTCGCGAGCATGCGCTCGCCAAGGCAATGCTCGTGTACGCCTACTGCGTCATGCCCGACCACGTGCATCTGGTCCTGGGTCCTTCGGAGCGCTGCGACATCGTGACCTTCGTCGGGCAGTTCAAGAACCTCGCGCAGCGGGCGCTGTGGAGGCTCGGCGTACGGGGGATGGTTTGGCAGCGCAGCTTCTTCGATCACTTCCTCCGCGCGGATGAGCAGCTGGAGACCGTGGTGGAATACGTCCTCGACAACCCCATCCGCGCCGGATTGGTTGCCTCGCGGAACGAGTATCCCTTCTCCGGATCGCTGGTCTTCCGTGTCGATGCGTGAGCCCTCGCGCCGCAAGGGACTCGCACCGTAGGGGCGGGGCTTGTCCCCGCCCTGGGCCGCACCGCGGGTGTATGGACGGATCGCGTCGCAAGGGACTCGCACCGTAGGGGCGGGGCTTGTCCCCGCCCTGGGCCGCACCGCGGGTGTATGGACGGATCGCGTCCCAACGGCGGCGGGGGATAAACCCCCGCCCTACGGACATGGGATC
>JAJZTO010000221.1 GCA_021848865.1 Myxococcales bacterium | reverse complement strand
GTCGCGCCGAAGGTCTACAAGGTCGAGGGCATCGGCGAGGACATGATGTGCGGGGCCATGGACCTCCAGGTGCTGGACGACGTCCGCCAGGTGGACGACCGCCAGGCCTTCGCCATGGCCCGCCGGCTGGCCCGCGAGGAGGGGCTCTTCGCCGGGGGCAGCTCGGGCGCCGCGGTGCACGTGGCCGCCGGGCTGGCGCGGGAGCTGGGGCCGGGCAAGACGGTGGTGGTGCCGCTCCCCGACGGCGGGCGCTCCTACGTCTCCAAGTTCTACTCGGACGAGTGGATGCGCGACAACGGCTTCCCGCTGGACGGGGCCGAGCGCATGGGCCAGGCCACGGTGGGGGACGTGCTCGGCGGCCGGCGCGGCCAGGTGCTGACCGTGAGGCGCACCGACAAGGTGGAGACGGTGGTGAAGCTCCTCCGGGACCACGACGTCTCGCAGATGCCGGTGGTGGACGCCGACGGCCGGGCGGTGGGGATGATCCACGAGTACGACCTCCTCCAGTTCCTCATCGAGGGCAAGCACCGCCTCTCGGAGGTGGTGGAGCCGCTGGTGCAGCCGCTCCAGGGCGTGGTCGCGCTCGACACCCCCATCGCCCGCCTGCGCGACATCTTCAACGACGACAACGTGGCGGTGGTCCGGGAGGGCGACAAGGTGACCGGGGTGGTCACCAAGATCGACCTCATCGACTTCCTCGGCGCGCGGCTGGGCTGACCGTGGCCGGCGACCGCCCCCGCTTCGAGACCCTGGCCATCCACGCCGGCCAGCGGCCCGACCCGACCACCGGCGCCATCATGACGCCGGTCTACCTGACCTCCACCTACGTCCAGGACGGCCCCGGGGTGCACAAGGGGTTCGAGTACTCCCGCACCCGGAACCCCACCCGCGACGCGCTGGAGGGCTGCCTGGCGGCGCTGGAGGGGGCCCGCCACGGGCTGGCCTTCGCCTCGGGCCTGGCCGCCACCGACGCGGTGCTGCACACCCTCTCGGCCGGCGACCACGTCCTCCACTGCGACGACCTCTACGGCGGCACCTTCCGCATCTTCGACAAGGTCCACCGGCGCCACGGCCTCGCCTTCGACGCTGTGGACATGACCGACCTGGGGGCGCTGGAGCGGGCCCTGCGCCCCGAGACCCGGCTGCTCTGGATCGAGAGCCCCACCAACCCCCTGCTCCGCGTCGTGGACCTGGCGGCGGTGGCGTCCCTGGCCCGCGCCCGCGGCGTGCGCACCGCCGTGGACAACACCTTCGCCACCCCCTTCTTCCAGCGGCCGCTGGAGCACGGCATCGACCTGGTGGTCCACTCCACCACCAAGTACCTGAACGGCCACTCCGACGTGGTGGGCGGCGCGGTGCTCACCGGCGACGACGCGCTGGCGGAGCGGCTGCGCTTCGTCCAGAACGCCGTGGGGGCGGTGCCGGGCCCCATGGACGCCTTCCTGGTGCTGCGGGGGCTCAAGACCCTGCACGTCCGGATGGAGCGCCACGCCGGGAACGCCCTGCGGGTCGCCCGCTTCCTGGAGGGCCACCCGCAGGTGGAGCGGGTCGGCTACCCCGGGCTCCCCTCCCACCCGCAGCACGAGCTGGCCCGGCGCCAGATGGGAGGCTTCGGGGGCATGCTCCACTTCGTGCTCCGCGGCGGCCTGCCCGCGGCCCGCGCCTTCCTCCGGGCGGTCCGGATCTTCGCCTGCGCCGAGTCGCTCGGGGGCGTCGAGAGCCTCATCGAGCACCCGGCCATCATGACCCACGCCAGCGTGCCGCCGGAGACGCGCCGGCGGCTCGGCATCGCCGACGGCTTCATCCGCGTGTCGTGCGGGATCGAGAGCGCCGACGACCTCGTCGCCGACCTGGAGCAGGCGCTGGCGGCGGCGCGCTAGGCCGGGGGCGGCTCCTCGTCCGGCAGGGGCTGCGGGCCCGGCACGATCCCGGCGATGTCGGGGTCGATGTCGGCCTCGCCGGGCTGGCGCTCCTTCTTCTCCTTGCGGCGCTGCGCGCGCTCGGCCTGCTTCTCCCGCTGCTTCTCCAGCCGGGCCAGCTCCTTCTGGCGCTTCAGCGCCCCGGGGTTGCGAGGGGACATGGCGTGCCCTTTCCGGGCCGGTGAGGGGCCCGCGTTCGAGGGGATGACGTGGTCATAACCCGGAAACGGCCCCGCGCGCGAGTGGCACGAGGCCCCGCGAAGGCCCGGGTCCGCGGCGGGCGCGCGGGAGCGCGGGAGCGGTCCGGGCCCGGCCCCCGGGGCGCCCGCCGGCGGCCGCCTATCGCCCGGCCGCGCGGGCCGGCGCGGGGACCTGGAAGTGGGCCAGCTCGGTCCGGCTGGCCGGATCGGCGGCGAACCGCCGCGCCTCCGGCGGGCGCCCGATGAAGCAGCGGACGCCCGCGGGCGTGTCGTCGTAGGCGAGGGCGAGCCGCCCGGCGCAGAAGTTCACCTCGAACTCGTCCCAGCCGATCTGGACGCCCCGGCAGATGTCGCCGTGGAAGCCGACCGCCAGGCCGCCGTCGAGCCGCCGGCAGGGCCAGCCGCCGCGGGAGTCCACCCAGCGGCGCACGGCGGCGATTCCCTGGGTCACGCGAAGCGTCGGCACGGCCCAACCCCTTCCGCCCCCGCGGCGACCCATCCGTCCTGCGTCCACCCCAAAGGTGAGCACGGCCGGCGGGCGGGGAAGCTCCCTCTCGGGCTGCCATGGGGCGTTTAGCCGCTGCGTCGGTGTTCCCGATCCGGGGGACGCCCCGCGGGGCCTAGGATGCCGCGCATGCTGCGGTTCTCCTGCCCCTGGGACCGGTCCCTGAAGGCCAGCACCTGCGTGGTGCTGCTCCTGCTCCTGGCCGCCGGCACGTCGCTGGCGCTGCTTCCCCGGCTGCACGCGGGCGACTCCCGCGCCGTCCCGCTCCTGCACGCCTTCCCGGCCCTGGCCGCGGGGCTGGCCGCCGCCGCCTGGCTGCTCTCCCCCCGGGCCGTCACCGTGGGGCCGAGCGCGGTCCGCGTCGAGCGGCGCGCCCTGCCGGTGGTCATCCCCATGGCGTCGATCCGCTCGGTGCGGCTGCTGCCGCCCGACGCGCTCCGCGGCACGCTGCGGACCTTCGGGTGCAGCGGGCTGTTCGGCCACTTCGGCCGCTTCTGGAGCCGGCGGCTGGGCGCCTTCCGCATGTACGGCACCCGCACCCGGGGCCTGGTCCTCGTCGAGACCGACCGCGGCCGGGTGGTGATCTCCCCGGCGCCGGCCGAGGACTTCGTCGACGCCGTCCGGGCGCTACGCGAGCGGCGGGCGTGATGCTACTGTCGGTCCATGCTGCGGCTCGGGCGCTACCGGCTGGCCGCCGTCCCCGACGGCACCTTCGCGCTGGACGGCGGGACCCTGTTCGGCACCGTCCCGCGCGAGCGCTGGGCCGGCGAGGCGCCGCCCGACGCACGGAACCGGGTGCGGCTCGCCATCCGCTGCCTGCTCTGCCTCGACGAGGAGTCGGGGCGGCGCATCCTGGTGGACGACGGCATGGGCGAGGCGCTCGACGGCCCGGCGGCGGAGGACCGGGCCCTGGAGCGGCCGGCCGGCGGGCTCGACGCGGCGCTCGCCGTCCACGGCCTCTCCCGCTCCGACATCACCGACGTGGTGCTCACCCACCTCCACGTCGATCACGCCGGCGGGACGGTCCGGGCCGGGCCCGACGGCCGGCCCCACCTCGCCTTCCCCCGCGCCACCGTCCACGTCCAGCGGCGCGCCTGGCAGTGGGCCCACTCCCCCTCGGAGCTGGACCGGGAGGAGTTCCGGCCGGCGGCCTTCGAGGCGCTGGCCCACTCCAGCCAGCTCCACCTGGTGGACGGCGAGGTCGAGCTCTTCCCCGGGTTCGAGATCATCGTCTCCGAGGGGCACACCACCGCCCAGCAGCTCCCCCGGATCCGCGGCGGCGGGACGCACCTCACCCACTGCGGCGACCTCATCCCCACCGCCGCCCACCTGCGGGCCGCCTGGGTGTCGGCCTGGGACCTGCGGCCGCTCACCACCGTGGAGGAGAAGAGGGTGCTGCTGGCCGAGGCGCTGGAGGACGACGCCGTCCTCTTCCTGGGCCACGACCCGGCCGTCGCCGCCTGCAAGCTGGCCGAGCGCGACGGCGAGCCGGCCTTCCGCGAGGCCGTCCCGCTCTAGGCCATGGAACCGGTCGCCACCATCACCCGGCGCGGCGCCGACCGCCTGGCCTCGGGCCACCCCTGGATCTACCGCTCCGACGTGGAGAAGCCGCCGCCCGGCGCCCGGGCCGGCGACGTGGTGGTGATCGCCGACGGCCGCCGCCGCTTCCTGGCCAAGGCCTTCTGGTCGGAGCGCTCGCAGATCGCGCTCCGGGTGGTCACCCGGGACGAGGAGCCGGTGGACGAGTCCTTCTTCGCGGCCCGCCTCGCCTCGGCCGGCGAGCTGCGGCGGCGGACCTTCGGCGACGAGAGCTCGGTGCGGCTGGTCCACGGCGAGGCCGACCTCCTGCCCGGGCTGGTGGTGGACCGGTACGGCCCGGCGGCGGTGATCCAGACCCCCATCCCCGCCACCGACCGCCGCAAGGAGCTGCTGGCCGACCTGCTGGTCCAGTCCCTCGGCCTCTCCTGCGTGGTGGAGCGCAACGACGCCCGGGTGCGGGAGCTGGAGGGGCTCGTCCCGCAGAAGGGGATCCTGCGCGGCACCGACCCGGGGCCGCTCGAGTACCGCGAGGGCGCGGCCCGGATGCGCCTCGACCTCCTCTCCGGCCAGAAGACCGGCGCCTTCCTCGACCAGCGCGAGAACCGGCTGCGGGCCGGCGAGTACGCCCGCGGCCGCTGCCTCGACTGCTTCACCTACGCCGGGGCCTTCGCCCTGCAGCTGGCGGCCCGGGCCGACGAGGTCACCGCGGTGGAGATGCAGGGGCCGGCGGCGCGCCAGGCCCGCGAGAACGCGGCGCTGAACGGCGCCCGGATCGAGGTGGTGGAGGGAAACGCCTTCGACGTCCTGCGCGACGAGGCCGAGAAGCCGCCCTCCTGGGACCTGGTGGTGCTGGACCCGCCGGCCTTCGCGAAGAACAAGGCCTCGGTGCCGGCGGCGCGGCGCGGCTACAAGGAGATCAACCTGCGCGCCATGCAGATCCTGAAGCCCGGCGGGATCCTGGTGTCGGCCTCCTGCAGCTACCACGTGCCCGAGGCGATGCTCGAGGAGATCATCCAGGAGGCGGCGCGCGACGCGGGCCGGCCGGCGCAGGTGCTGGAGCGGCGCGGCGCCTCGCGCGACCACCCGGTGCTGCTCGGGGTCCCCGAGACGCGCTACCTCAAGTGCTTCGTGGTGCGGCTGCCCTGAGAGCCTGTGAAACAATCCCCTCCCA
>JAJZTO010000220.1 GCA_021848865.1 Myxococcales bacterium | reverse complement strand
CAGCCAGCCGGTGGCGGCCGCGCCGGCGAGCCCCAGCCCCAGGATCCAGGGCCAGGAGCGGTAGCCGCGCAGCCGCGCCACCGTCCCGGCGGCGGTCGCGGCGGCGAAGGCGGCGGCGGTGTGGCCCGACCACATCGAGAAGTAGGCGTTCGGTCCTCTGGCCGCGGAGGGGTCGGCCCAGGCGTCGGGGCGGAGGCGCCCGAAGGAGAGCTTGGCCACCTGGGTGGCGAGAAGGGCGACGGAGACGGCCTCGCCGGCGACGAGCAGGTCCTCGAGCGCGGTGCGGCCGCCGCCCGCCTGCCAGCCGGAGAGGCCCAGCGCGCCCGCGGCCAGCAGCGGGACGCCCACCTGGAGGAGGTCCGAGGCCCGGGAGGCCGCCGAGGTGTTCCGCCAGAGGAGCGCGTCGCGCAGCGAGGTGTCGAGCGCGCCCGCGCCGCAGACGCGGCAGGAGGGCGGCGCGAGCTCCTTCTGGAGGAGGACCGTCGCCAGGCTCACGCCGAGCGCGGCGCCGGTGACGCCCAGGGTGACCGGGACGTCGAGCCGGAGGTCGAGCGGCGGCTCGGCGGCCGGCGCCGGCCGCGGCAGGGCGAGCAGCAGGGCGGTGGCCACGGCGGCCAGGGAGGCGGGGGGCGAGGGGCGCGGGGAGGGCACGGGCCGCGGACTATACTCGGTGCGTGGTCCGCGCGGACGAGCCGGAAGGGCCGGTGGAGCTGCCCATCGACGGGACGCTCGACCTGCACGCGTTCCGGCCCGCCGACGTCGGGTCGCTCCTGCCCGAGTGGCTCGACGCCTGCCGGAGCCGCGGCATCCTCGAGGTGCGCGTCGTCCACGGGAAGGGGACGGGCGCGCTGCGACGGTCGGTGGAGGCGATCCTGGCGCGGAGCCCGGTGGTGGCCTCCTTCCGCCCGGCGGGCGAGGAGGCGGGCGGCTGGGGGGCGACGCTCGCGACCCTGCGGAAGGCGTGACCGGCGTCGCCCGGGGGGCCGCCGCCTACGGCAGGACCCGCCGCAGGGGCGGGAGGAGCAGGCCGAGCACCGCGCCGTAGAGCAGCTGGAGCAACAGCATCGCCGCCGCGCTCCCGGCGGCGAAGAGCACCGGGTCGACGAGCCGCACCACCAGGTACCAGGAGACGGCCCAGGCGGCGACGCCGTAGGCGAGCCCGTAGGCGATCGAGACCCCCGCCGGGCGGCCGCGCGGCAGGATGCTCGCGAAGACCAAGGCCTGGACCACGGCGGTCAGGGCGCCGAGGAGGAGGCCGACCAGCACCGGGGCGGCCCAGCCGGGGTCGAGGGCCTCGTGGCCGAGGAGGCTCGCGGCGATGAGCCGCAGGGGGAAGGTCGCTCCCTGGTCGCTGGCGGCGGAGGAGGCGAGGGCCAGGGCGGCTCCGCCCGCCACGCCGGCGATCGCTCCGGCCGCCACCTCGTGGTCGGCCGGCTCGCGCTGCGGGAGGGCCGGCACCGTGCGGGTGGGGTCGTGCTCGGGGTCCATGGGGAGGCCATCGTGCCACCTCTGGCCACACCTCTGGAAGGGCTCGTTGGAGGCGCGGTCCGGGCTGGCAAACTCCCGTGATATCCGCTGGTTGCCGTGATCCCCTCGAACGTCCGGCACCGGACCGCGGCCGGCCCCCCCGCCGCCGGCACCGGCCGAGCGCCGCCGGCCGGCCGCATCGCGCCTTGGACGACGCCCGGGGATTCGCTATTGTCCGCGCGCCCCGCGGGGCGGGAGGTGCCATGCTCGAGAAGCTCATGCCTCGGTCGGACGACTTCTTCGACGACTTCGAGAGGCAGGCGGCGGCGACCGTCGAGGGGACCAAGCTCTTCAAGGCCTTGCTGGAGGAGTTCGTGGACGTCCCGGCCAAGGTGAAGGCCATCAAGGACGTCGAGCACCGGGCCGACGACATCACCCACCGGGCCTTCGAGCGGCTCCACACGCAGTTCATCACCCCCTTCGACCGCGCCGAGATCCACCGGCTGCTCTCGCGCATCGACGACGTCCTGGACCTCACCGACGCCGCCTCGGAGCGGCTCGGCCTCTACCAGGTGGGCTCGGTCATCCCCGAGGCCCGGGAGCTGGCCGAGGTGCTGGTGGCCGCGACCGAGCGGATGCAGGAGGCGGTCCGGGGCTTGCGGAACATCAAGGACGCCCGGGCCATCCTCGAGTCCTGCACCCAGATCAACGTCCTCGAGAACCAGGGCGACACCCTGATCCGGCGGGCGCTGGCCAAGCTCTTCAACACCTCGCAGTTCGACGCGCTGACGGTGATGAAGTGGAAGGAGATCCTCGACCTCATCGAGGACGCCATCGACCGCACCGAGGACGTGGCCAACGTCATCGAGGGCGTGGTCCTGCAGCACGCCTAGCGCCCCATGCTCCTCGTCACCGTGGTGATCGGGCTGGTGCTGGTGGCCCTGCTCTTCGACTTCATCAACGGCTTCCACGACGCGGCCAACTCCATCGCCACCGTGGTCTCCACCCGCGTGCTCTCGCCGGTGGTGGCGGTGGGCTGGGCCGCCTTCTTCAACTTCATCGCGGCGATGCCGGTCCTGTGGGGCGCCGAGCTCAAGGTGGCGGACACCATGGGCAAGGGCATCATCCACTTCGACATGCTCCGCGGGATGGGCACGTACCACGTGCTCGCCGTCATGTTCGCGGCGCTGGCCGGCGCCATCGTCTGGAACCTCCTCACCTGGTGGTGGGGGCTCCCCTCCTCCTCCTCCCACGCCCTGGCCGGCGGCATGGTCGGCGCGGCGCTGCCGGCGCTCGGCGCCCACGGGATCATCGCCTCGGGGATCATCAAGATCACCCTCTTCATCGTCCTCTCGCCCATCATCGGCATGGTGCTGGGCTCGGGGATGATGGTCGCCACCGCCTGGATCGTCCGGAAGAACACGCCGGCGCGGGTGGACCGGTGGTTCCGGCGGCTGCAGCTGGTCTCGGCGGCGATCTTCTCCTTCAGCCACGGCACCAACGACGCCCAGAAGGTCATGGGCATCATCGCCGTGCTGCTCTACGGCACCATCTGGGCCGGCCAGCCCTTCCACGTGCCGTTCTGGGTGGTGCTGCTCTGCCACCTCGCCATGGGGCTCGGCACCTTCTTCGGCGGCTGGCGCATCGTGAAGACCATGGGCCACAACCTGACGAAGCTGCAGCCCATCGGCGGCTTCTGCGCCGAGACCGGCGGCGGCGTGACCATCCTGGCGCTGGCGGCCGCCGGCATCCCGGTCTCCACCACCCACACCATCACCGGCGCCATCGTCGGGGTGGGGGCCACCAAGGGGACGCGGGCGGTCCGCTGGGGGGTGGCGAGCCGCATCGTCTGGGCCTGGATCCTCACCATCCCCATGTCGGCGCTGGTCGCGGCCCTGGTCTACGGCCTGGTCCAGCTGGGCGCCCGGACCCTGGGGCACTGACCGTCCACACCGTTGATCTTGCGGGCGTTTCTCGAACCGCCCGATTCTCCCGGACTGGCGATTCCTGGTCGTCCGGCACCGCGAATCCGGCCGTCCGGGAGATGGTGGCGGCCACCGAAACCCGCCGTGGATCCGCGTGTTAGTGTGGCCGGATGGTCGGGGATCCCGACGCGGAATTGCTGCTGGCTTTCCAGCGAGGCGACGCGTCGGCGTTCCGGACCCTGTTCGAGAGGCACGCGCGGGCGATGGTCGCCTTCTGCAACCACTTCGTGAGGAACGCCGCCCGCGCCGAGGAGCTGGCGCAGGACGTCTTCCTCAAGCTCCACCAGGCGGCCCCGCGCTACCAGCCCACCGCCCGCTTCAAGACCTTCCTGTACCGCATCGCCTCCAACCACTGCCTGAACGAGCTGCGCCGCGGCGAGCAGGCGGCGCGCCGCCAGGTCCGCGTCCGGCCCGGCGACGAGCCGCCGGACCTGGACGCCCTCCCGGGTCCGGCCCCCACCCCCGAGCAGGAGGCGACGGGCGGAGCGCTGGCGCGCGCCGTCGAGGCCCTCCTCGACCGGCTCCCGGAGAAGCAGCGCGTCGCCTTCGTGCTCTGCCGCTTCCAGGGGCTCTCCTACGACGAGATCGCCGCCGCCCTCGACACCAGCGTCCCGGCGGTGAAGTCGCTCATCCACCGCGCCACCGTCACCGCCGCCGAGGCGCTGGCCCCCTTCGCGCCCGACGGGGAGGTGCTGCCGTGACCCATGTCCGCGAGGAGCTGACCGCGCTGCTCGACGGCGCGCTCGAGCCGGCGGAGCGGGCGCGGGTGGAGGCCCACCTGGCGGCCTGCGCCGAGTGCCGCGCCGGGCGGGACCGGACCGCGGCGGGGCTCGCCGCCCTGGGCCGGCTGCCCCCGCCGCCGGAGCCCTCCCCGCAGTTCGAGCAGCGCTTCTACGCCCGGCTGGCGCGCGAGCGGACCGCCGTCCCCCGGGGCCCGCTGCGCCACCTGTCCTGGCGCTTCCTGGCGCCGCTCGCCGCCGCCGGCGCCGCCGCGGCGCTGGTGATCGGGGTCGGGCTCCGCGAACGCCACCGGCAGGCGTTCATCGCCGACCACCTCGGCCTCTTCGAGAGCCCGGAGCTGGTGGCCAGCGTCGGCGACGTCGCGCCGCAGGACGTGGAGGTCGTCGCCCACCTCGACGAGCTGGAGGGGACGCCGTGATCCGCCGCGCCGCCCGCGTCCTGGCCCTCGCCGCCCTGGCCCTGTCGCTCGGCGCGGCGCGCGCCCGCGGCGACGACGGCGCCGGGCCCTCCCCGTCGGCCCGCGAGCGGTGGGAGAAGCTCTCGCCCGACGAGCGGGAGAAGCTCCGGGAGCGGTACGACGAGTGGAAGAAGCTGCCGCCGGAGCGGCAGCAGGCCCTGCGCGAGCGGCTGGAGCGGCTGCGGGCCCTCTCGCCCGAGCGGCGCGAGGCGGTGGAGCGCAACTACGAGCGGTTCCGCAAGCTGCCGCCCGAGCAGCGGCGCGAGCTGCTGGAGCGCTACCGGAGGTGGCGCGAGCTGTCCCCGGAGCGCCGCGCCGAGCTGCGCCGCTCCTTCAAGCGCCTCCTCGACGCCCCGCCCGCCGACCGGGAGCGGTACCTGGAGAACCTGCGCCGCTGGCGCAAGATGTCGCCGGCCGACCGCGACCGGATCCGGGAGCGGATGATCCAGAACCGGCAGTTCCGGCGCCGGTAGCGGCGGCCGGCGGCGCCCCGGGGGCGAGCCGCCCGCGCCGCGCCGGTGTATCTTCCGCCCGATGCTCGCCCTGCTCGCGGCCCTCGCGCTCTCCGCCGCCGGCACGGCGGAGGAGCCGCCCGCGCCGGCCGGCGAGCCGCGGACCGCGCCGCCGGCCGTCCCCGAGGCGGTGCGCCCGTCCCCGCCGGCGCCGCCGCCCGATCGCCGGCCGCCTCCC
>JAJZTO010000219.1:389-5378 GCA_021848865.1 Myxococcales bacterium | reverse complement strand
GTTTCTCAAGTCGGTGGCCACGTCACGGCAGGTCCCGCCGCAGTCGGTCAGGCCGGCCTGGCAGCTGACCGCGCAGGTGCCGGCGGAGCAGACCTGGCCGGCGGCGCACGCGGTCCCGCAAGCGCCACAATTGGCGAGATCGGTCCCGGTGTCGCGGCAGGAGCCGGAGCATGCGGTGTGGGTCGGCTGGCAGGTGAGGCCGCAGGTGCCGCCGGAACAGACCTGGCCAGCGGCGCAGGCGGTGCCGCAGGCGCCACAGTTGAGGTTGTCCTCGGCCAGGGTGACGCAGGTGCCCCCGCACTTGACCGATCCGGCCAGGCAGTCCGGGTTGCTGCAGGCGGACAGGGTGAATGCGGCGACTGCGGCGGCGAGGCAGGCATACACGGGCCGGAATGTCATGGGTCCCCCAACTCAGTTGTCTTCGGTACCGCGAGGCGCACAGTGTGCACTCATGCTCCATGACCGAAAAGTCACTTGAACGGGGGGTGTTGGGACCCGTTTGCTGGAATTCCCCGCAACACCCGTTGTCGGACTCGCACGGCGGGTTGGATGCCTCACCGGCCAGGGAGCCGCCGAGCGCCCGGCGACGGGAGGGAGTCCTTCGCCGGCTCTCAGGCGAGATCGAAGAGCAGCAGCTCCGCCTCGCCGGCCGTGGCGCTGATGGCCACCTCACGCTCCTCGGAGAGGGCGACGCCGTCGCCCGGCCCGACCGGGATCCCGTTGACCGTGGCCTCTCCGCGCGCCACCTGCACCCAGGCGTGGCGGCCGTTCGAGAGCGGATGGCGCACCGCCTCCCCGGCCTTGAGGATGGTGGCGAAGACCCTGGCGTCCTGGTGGATGGTGAGCGAGCCGGCGGCGCCGTCGGCCGAGGCGATGAGACGCAGGGTCCCACGCAACCCGTCGATCGGGATGGCCTGCTGCCCGTAGGACGGTGCGTGGCCGGTGCGGTCGGGCACCAGCCAGATCTGGAGGAAGTGGACCGGCTCCCGCTCCGAGCCGTTCATCTCGCTGTGGGTCACGCCGGTGCCGGCGCTCATCCGCTGGACCTCGCCGTGGCGGAGCGTGCCGCCGGAGCCGGTCGAGTCGCGGTGGGCCAGCGTGCCGTCCAGCACCCAGGTGATGATCTCCATGTCGCGGTGTGGATGGGTGCCGAACCCCTCGCCGGGCGCGACCCGATCCTCGTTGATGACGCGCAGGGCGCGGAAGCCCATCTGCGCCGGGTCCCGGTAGTCGGCGAAGGAGAAGGTGTGGAAGGTGTCGAGCCAGCCGTGGTCGAAGTGACCTCGGTCGGCGGCGCGGCGTAGCGTGAGCACATGGCCTCCTGGTGATGACGTCCAGGGGAAGCCTAACGGCCTCGCACCCGTCCGCCACGCCATCCATGTGGCCCCCCGCCTGGCCGGGGCCCGGTGCCCTAGAGGAATTCACACAGGTAGGCGGCCGGGGCCGCCGCCCTCACGTCGAAGCCGCTCTCGGCGTGGACCTCGAAGGTGGTGCCGGCCGGGAAGGCCCGCCAGGTCGTCTCGCCGGGCAGCAGCGCCAGCAGCTCCCCGGAGATCACCGTCATCCGCTCGGGCGGACCGGTGCCGAAGTGGAACTCGCCGGCGTCGATCACGCCCGCGGTGGCCTTCCGGCCGTTCCGCTCGAAGGAGATGCTCTGGACCTTCCCCTCGAAGTAGGTGTTGTGCTTCAGCATGTTCACGCTCCGTCTACTGGGCTTCCGCCGGCGCGAAGCCCAGGGCCCGCTCCAGCTGGCGCGCCTTGGCCTGGATGATCCGGGTGTTGCGCGGCCCCATGCGCAGCAGGTGCTTCTCGACCGGGCCGAGCCGCTCCAGCTCGGGCGCGGTGTACAGGTAGATGGTGCCCGGGCCGGTGCCACCGGCCTCGACGAAGACCTCACCGTCCCGCGCCGGCGCCGCCGCCAGCCTCTTGAGGGCCGCCGCGGTGACGCGGTCGATCGAGCCCTCTGGATAGCCGAGCGCGCGGTAGGCGGCCTCGACCACGCCATGCAGCTCGCGGTAGGCGCGCACCGCCGCGGCCACGTCGACCGAGCCGACGGCCTCGGCGAAGAGGTCATAGCGCGCGTAGGACGCCGCCGAGATGACCCGCTTGTCGCCCCGCCGGGCGGTGGTGAAGCCGGCCCTGGGCGCGAGGAACCGGAGCCGCGCGCGTGGCGAGACCCCCTCGGCCAGGTTGTCGGTGACCACCGCCCATCGCTCGATGACGTCGCCCTGCGCCAGCCAGCTCCGGAAGACGGCGCTGACCGAGACGGCCTCGAGCAGGTCCCGCAGCCGATCGGCGGTGACCGGCTTGACCGGCTCCACCGCGGCAGGGGCCGGGACGACCGGGGCCGGTGCGGCCATCGACGGCGGCGGCGGGACGGCCTCGCGGTGGAACCACCACCAGGCGCCTCCACCACCCAGCACCGCCAGCGCGACGAGCACCATGAGCCAGTCGCCGCCGCCGAAGCGCGGGCGCGGTGGCGGTGCGTCGAGATCCTTCTCCAGGTCGTGGTCATCCATTGGTGCCGCTCCTCCCGGGCTCCAGGCTGGCGGGGATTCTCCCCCGCGCCGCGTTCGGTGTCAGCTACCCACGCGCCCGCCACCCATGGACGGAGAACTCACGGCGGCCGCCATTCTCTCCAGGGCCTGTCGTGGAGCCGCTCCAGGGCCACGGCCCCGGTTGGTCGCGACCTGGCCCGCGAGGTCGCGAGCACCCTGAACTGGACCCCGCGCCAGGCACCGGTAGACTGATCCCCAGGGGAAAGGGGGACGGGGACCATGCGGCTGATCAACCGGCTGGTGCGCGAGGCGCGCCGCTCGATCGCCGAGTGGACCGACGCCGAGCTCCTCAACCATGTGAGGCGGCGCACCGATCTCGACGGCCACGCCCGCCCGGTCCTCCTGCTCCACGGCTTCTTCTCCACGCGGCGCACCCTGGACATCCTCGAGACCAGGCTGCGTCGCGACGGCTACGGCGTCCTCTCACTCAACCTCGGCGGCCTGCGGCGGGCCTACAACACCCGCGGCATCGACGACCTCGCCGATTACGTGCGGGCCAAGGTGGAGCGGATCTACGCGCGCCACCCCACCATGGGGCCGCTCACCATCATCGGCCACTCCAAGGGCGGCCTGGTGGCCACCTACTACGTGAAGAAGCTGGGTGGCTGGCGGCGCTCCCGAGCGGTGGTGATGCTGGGCACCCCGTACCAGGGCACCCCGATGGCCTGGCTCGGCCTGCCGGTGGCGCTCCTGGCGCCGTCGCTGACGCAGCTCCTGCCGGGCTCCAGGTTCCTGCGCCGGCTGCACGAGGGGCGCTGGCCGCCACAGGTCCGGCTCACCTCGATCTGGTCGCGCAGCGATCGGCTCGCCATCTGGCCCTCGGCGGTGCTCGACACGCGCGACCAGCCGCAGTGGCGCAACATCGAGGTCGACTGCGCCCACTTCGAGTTCCTGACGCGGCAGCGGGCCTACGCGCCGCTGCGCCGCGAGCTGCTCTCGCTCGACGTTCCGGCCCGCCGCCCGTCGCTCAGCGTCGTGGCCGGCGGCCAGGCGCGCTAGTGCCCCGACCTGGGCCGGGGTACTAGAATCGGGGCGTGCGGGACAAGCGCTACGACTGGCTCTACGAGCGCCAGAAGCAACCGATCAAGCAGTACCTCCTGGAGCGCTTCGCCGGCGACCTGGCCGACGAGCTGGCCGCCTGGCCCCCCGCCGACCTGGAGTGGGAGTCCGAGGCGTCGAGGCGGCGCTGGCAACCGGGGGCGGAGTGCCACCCCGGCGAGCTGGTGATCCGCTACGCGCTCGAGCTGGCCCGGCTCGACCTGAGGCGGGAGTGGGACGAGATCGACCGCCGCATGCGGGGCGAGGCCGACGGCTGGTGGCGCTCCCCCGAGGAGAAGAGCGCCGGGATGCTGCTGGTGAAGCTGCTCACCGAGCGGTGCCTCTGGTTGAAGGAGGAGGCCAGCGGCGCCCGCCTCACCCGCGACGACCTGTGTGGTGCGCTCGAGCTTGTCGAGCATCGGCTCTTCAAGGTGACGCTGGGGTAGCGCGGAACCCGGAACCCCCGGCGAACCCGTCCCCCGGAACCCGTCCCAGGGACGTCGCTCCGCGAGAGCCCAGCTTCGCTCCGCACCAATCGTAACATGCGCAGTTGGGCCCTGCGTCGGCTCGCCAAACGGGCAATCCCGCCCTTCCTGGCCTCAGAGGCGCGCCTCCAGCCGACTCGTGATGGTTGAGATCGCGACCTAGGAACACGTCGGCCAGCACCACGAGGCGAATCGCGTGTCGCGACTCGCCGGGAACGTGCCGGGGATGTCCGGACCGACCGTCAGGCGCCCGACGTGCAGGCGACGCCGCAGCTCACCCGCATCCAGTAAGTCCCTTCCGGGAAAACGACTGCCCGCGCGCCCGCCTTGAAGGCCTGCCAGGCCTGCCGGTACTCGGTGAGGAACGTCCTGAGCCGCCCGATCGCCTCGATCCGCCTCCACTTGTTCCGGCTGGCGACGCGCGGCCTCAGGCCCCGCCGCGGCTCGCCGGGCGCCGGCCGGGCAAACGGTTTCTGGGCGAGCACGCGCCGCGCGCCCATGAACGACCGCCCCGCCTCCGCCAGTTCCCGGGCGGCGCGCTCCTCCCGCTCCGTCAAACCCTCGGTGAGCCGCCGCCGGAGTTCCTCGACCGAACCGACCCCCTCCGGGCAGACCAGCTCGAGCGGGGCGGTCCGGGGTGACCGACCCTCCTTGCGGAAGTAGTGGTCCGGCCGCTTCACCTCGCGCGGTCCGGCCCCGATCCGCGCCGGCGCCGACCAGAGCCCGGGCCACTCCGGTCCGCGCCGCACCAGGCCCGCCACCGCCGGGTTCGCCAGCACGTAGGCCATCTTGTCGAACACGTCCTCGGCGGTCTGCAGCGCCACGGCGCTGTAGGACCCTGGCGCCCAGAAGAACTCCCACCGGCCGAGCGCTGCGTTGAGCGCTCGGGCCACCGTGGAGCCCAGGTC
>JAJZTO010000219.1:0-379 GCA_021848865.1 Myxococcales bacterium | reverse complement strand
GGTCCCGCTGGAACTCCGGCAGCCGGCCGCGCGGGTCGGTGAGCACGCAGTGCCAGTGGTTGCTGAGGACGCAGTAGGCGTGCAGGAGGATCCCGTACTCCTTCGCCTTGCAGGCCAGGACGTACTCGAAGACCGCGTTCACCAGAGGCGACGGCCGGAGCAGGAACCTGCGGTCGAAGCAGCGGCGCGTGATGAGGTAGGTGGCACCAGGAAGGACCTGTCGCGGAGCGGTCATACCGGCCCGACATCGCAAGGAACGCGCCGGCGACCGACCTCAGTGATTCCTGGACGTTGGCACCGATGAGAACTGGCGGTGGTCCGCGCAGCGGACCACGGGGCCGTAGAAACGTCCCTGGGACGGGGCCTCGGGACGGGGCCT
>JAJZTO010000218.1 GCA_021848865.1 Myxococcales bacterium | reverse complement strand
GAGCAGGCCGTAGAGCAGCATCGAGCCGTGGCCGGCCGAGAGCACGAAGCGGTCGCGCCCCAGCCAGCGCGGGTCGCGGGGATCGAAGCGGAGGTGGCGCGTCCAGAGGACGAAGGCCATGTCGGCCGCGCCCATGGGCATGCCGGGGTGGCCGCTGTTGGCCTGCTGGACCGCGTCGGCGGCCAGGAAGCGGATGGTGTCGACGCACTTCTGGGTGAGCGCTGGGCTCGGGGTGGGCAAGGGAAGCCTCCGGAGGGGCTCGGCGTGGAGCGCGGAAGATCGCCCGTCGGAAGCGGGAGATCAAGGCCCGCGGAGCAGCCGCCGCAGGGCCCTCCCGAGCCCGGCGAGGAGCAGGCCCCAGGGCCAGCCCGACGACCCCTCCTCCCGGTCGAGCCGCTCCCGCTCGCGCCGGCCCACCTCCCGGGCCAGCAGCTCCGCCGCCTCGCGCCGGGCCCGCGCCGCGGCCTCGTCGGCCCGGCGCGCCGCCTCCAGGCGCGCCAGGTTCTCGCGCTCCTGCCCCGCCGCCTCCTCGCGCCGGGCCGCCCAGAGCCGCTCGTTGAAGGCCCGCTGCTCCTCGGTGCGCAGCTCCGCGCCGCAGTGGCCGCAGCGCTCCGCGTGGCGCGCGTTGTCCGCCTCGCAGCGCGCGCAGCGCAGGAAGGGCTGCTCGCCGGCGGCGGACGGCGCCAGCTCCGGCGGCCGGTCCGGCGGCGGCCGGAAGCGGTCGGCGGCGGCGTCGGGCACCCGGGGGCCGGCCGGGGGTCCGCCGCCGGCCTCCAGCCCCTCGAAGCGGCCGTCCACGGCCGGCGGCTCGTCGCCGTCGGGCAGGCCGGCGCGCGCCCGCTCGAGCCGCTCGAAGCGCCGGAGCCGGTCGTCGCTGGCGCTCACGGCGCGGGCGGGGAGGGGCGCGCCGCCGGGAGGACCGGGACCTCCTCCGGCGCGCGGCTCGAGGCCGGGCGCGTGCGGGTGCGCGACCAGGCGCGCAGCCGGGCGATCTCCTCCCGCATGGTGGCGGCGAGCGGCACCGACTCGCGCACCGCCTTTTCCAGGTGCGCCTGGGTGAGCTCGCCCTGCTCGGCGAAGGCGTCGTAGAGGGCCGAGATCACCGCCTGCTCGATCTCGGCGCCGCTGTACCCCTCGGCCAGCCGGGCCAGCCGGGGGAGGTCGTAGCCCTCGGGCCGCCGGCCGCGCCGCGCCACGTGGATGCCGAAGATCTCCTGGCGCTCCGCCAGCGCCGGCAGGTCGATGAAGAAGATCTCGTCGAAGCGCCCCTTGCGCATCAGCTCCGGCGGCAGCAGGTCGATGCGGTTGGCGGTGGCCACCACGAAGACCGGGGCGGTCTTCTCCTGGAGCCAGGTGAGCAGCGCGCCGAAGACGCGGGCGGTGACGCCGCCGTCCGACTGGCCCGAGGAGGCGCTGCCGGAGAGGGCCTTCTCGATCTCGTCCACCCACAGGACCGCCGGCGCCACCCCCTCGGCCACGCGGATGGCGCGCCGCAGGTTCTCCTCGGAGGAGCCCACCAGGCCGGAGAAGATCCGCCCCATGTCGAGCCGGAGCAGCGGCAGCTTCCAGGTGGCGGCGATGGCCTTGGCGGTGAGGCTCTTGCCGCAGCCCTGCACCCCGAGCAGCAGGAGCCCCTTGGGCTCCGGCAGGCCGAAGGCGCGGGCCGCCTGGCCGAAGGCGGCGGTGCGCCGGGAGAGCCAGCCCTTCAGGCTGTCGAGGCCGCCGACGTCCTGGAGCCGCTCCTCGGTCGGGTAGTACTCGAGCAGGCCTGCCTTGCGGATCACCTGCCGCTTCTCGTCGAGCACCAGGAGGATGTCCTCCCGGTCCAGCTTGCCGTCGGCGGCGATGGCCTTGGCGAAGGCGTTCTCGGCCTCGGAGAGCGTCAGCCCCTGCGCCGCCTTCACCAGCTGCTCGGCCTCCGGGACGGTGAGGTGCACCTGCGCCTTGTTGTTGCGGCGCACCACCCCGACGATCTCCCGGAGCAGCTCCAGCAGCTCGCGGGCGCTCGGCAGCGGGACGTCGAGGACCGAGATCTCCTTCTCCAGCTCGGGCGGGATGGAGAGGGTCGGGGAGAGGAGGATGACGGTGGTGTAGGTGGACTTCAGGGCGTGGGCCAGCTCCCGCAGCGCCCGGACCACCGCCGGGTCGCCGAGGAAGGGGTGGAAGTCCTTCAGCACCACCAGCGCCGGCTCGGCCAGCTTGCCCACCGCCTGGAGCGTCTCCACCGGCTCGCGGGGCCCCTCCTCGCCGGGCCCCCGGGCGCTCTCCACCCGCCGCAGGCCGGTGGTCACCGACCACTGCAGCAGCTCCTTCCCGTGCCCCTTCGCCAGGTCGGCGAGGATGGCGTCGACGCGCTGCTCCTCCCAGGAGACCAGGTAGAGGAGCGGGTAGCGGGCGCGCACCAGGACGTCGAGCTCGCGCACGAAGGCGGGCGCCGCGGGACGCTCCGCGGTGGGGGTGGGCGTGCCGGCCTCGGCCATCGCCGCAGCATAGCGGAGCGGAGCCGCGCCGGGCAGCCAGGCGCCGGCCCTCGGCCCGGCCCGGGGAGCCCGGGGCCGGCCCGGCCGTCAGTCCAGCGTCGGCGGCCGCCGGAGCCAGGCGAGGTGCGGGCCGCCGGGCCGGAGGTCCACCGCGGCCACGGTGCCGGGCTTCACCTCCTCGGCGCGGCCCGCCGCCAGGGCCACCGCCTCGGCGATCTCCGGGTTGTGGCCCACCAGGGCGCAGCCGTCCCCGGCGGCGCGGGCCAGCCGGAGCAGCGCCGCGCCGGTGCTCCGGCCGCTCGCCAGCTCCGGCTCCACCACCAGCGCCGCGCCGGTGGCGGCGGCGAGCAGCTCGGCCGTCTCCCGGGCGCGGGCGAGGGGGCTGGCGTGGACGGCGGTGATCGCCAGCGCCTTCCCCAGCTCGCGGAGCAGCCGCTCGAAGCGCTCCCGCCCCTCCGCCGAGAGCGGACGGGCGGCGTCGCCGCCGGGGTGCTCGCGCTCCGCCTTGGCGTGCCGGACCAGGTAGACGCGGTGCGGCCTCCCGCTCACGGCTTTCCCCCGAGCCGGCCCGAGCGCTCCGCCAGCCCCCGCAGCCGCGCCACGGTGGCGCCGTCGCGCGGGAGCGCCGCCACGTCCGCGGGGATCCGGTAGCTCCAGTTCCGCTCGCTCACGGTGGCCGGCGTGTTCACCCGCTCGCGGGTCCCGAGCGCGTCCTGGAAGGGGATGAGCGCCAGGTCGGAGCCGGAGCGGTAGACCAGCTCCAGGATCCCGTCGCGCACGCCGTCGTCGAAGCGCGCCGGGCTCCGCTCCCGCAGCCCGGCGAGGCCCGGGATCCGGAGCAGGGCCGCCCGCTCCCCCTCGGGCAGGGCGTCGTACCACTCCGCCAGCGACTCGGTGTCGTGGGTGCCGGTGGTGGCGACCGAGACGGCGGGCCAGGCCGCCGGGTCGCGCCAGGTGCCGCCGTCCCGCTCCCAGCGCAGCACCCGGTAGCCGGGGATGCCGAGCCGCCCCAGCGAGGCGCGAACGAAGTCGGGCACCGTGCCCAGGTCCTCGGCGATGACCCGCGCGCCCCGGGAGAGCACCGCCATCACCGCCTCGCCGTTGCGGACCTGGTCGGGCTCCGCGGCGGGGATGAAGGCGGGCGGGCCGCCGTCGTCGGGCCGGTAGTAGGTGCGATAGAGGCCGACCACGTGGTCGACGCGGTAGTAGCCGTAGAGCGCGGCGGAGCGGCGGGCCCGCTCGGCGAGCCAGGGGAAGCCCTCGCGCGCCATCACGTCCCAGCGGTAGACCGGCAGGCCCCAGTCCTGGCCGGTGGCGCTGAAGGCGTCGGGGGGCACCCCCACCCGCGCGTCCAGGCGGAAGTCGCCGGGCCGGCTCCAGACGTCGGCCGAGTCGCCGGCCACCATGAAGGGCAGGTCGCCCATGAGCTCCACCCCGGCGTGGTTGGCGCGCCGCCGCGCCTCGTGCCACTGGAGGTCGAGCTGCCACTGCAGCCAGCTGTAGTAGAGGATGCGCTCGGCCAGCTCCTCGCGCGCCTGGTCCAGCGCCGCCGGCTGCCGGTCCCGGAGCGGCGCCGGCCAGGAGCTCCAGACCCGGCCGCCGAGGACGTCGTCGTGCAGCGCCACGAAGAGCGCGTAGTCGTCGAGCCAGCGGGCGTGCTCGGCGCAGAAGGCCTCCAGGTCGCGAGCCCGCTCGCCGCGCAGCCGCCACTCCCGCTCGTGGAAGGAGCGGAAGGCCACCTCCAGCGCCCGGGTCTTGAGCGCCCGGACCCTCGGCCAGGCCACCGCCGGGGCCGCTCGCAGCCGGGCCAGCTCCTCCCGGTCTCCCGGCTCCAGCGCCGCGGCGCCGCCGGCCGCGGCGAAGTCGGGCATCGCCTCCAGCGAGGCGTAGACCGGGTCGATGGCGTAGGCCGAGAGGGCGCCGTAGGGGCTGTCCTGCCCCCGCGAGGCCTCGTTCACCGGGAGGAGCTGGAGCAGCGAGAAGCCGGACTGGGCCGCCCAGCGGGCCATGGGGACGATGTCGGGGATCTCCCCGAGGCCCCAGGAGGGCGCCGAGCGGATGGAGAAGAGGGGGACGAGCAGGCCCGCTTGCCGCATGTCCTCAGGGTGAATCCTGCCGGCGCCGCTGGCAAGTGTCTTGCCGCCACATGGTACGCTTCCCGGCCCTTGGAACGCCCGCGCGGCCGCTTCGCCCCCACCCCCTCGGGCCCGATGCACCTCGGCAACGCCCGCACGGCGCTGCTGGCCTGGCTCTCGGCGCGCGCCGCCGGCGGCGAGGTGCTCCTGCGGGTGGAGGACGCCGACCGGCCGCGGGTGCGGGCCGGGGCGGAGCAGCGCATCCTCGGCGAGCTGCGCTGGCTCGGGCTCGACTGGGACGAGGGGCCGGACGTCGGGGGGCGGCGCGGCCCGTACCGCCAGTCAGAGCGGCTGCCGCGCTACGCCGCGGCGGTCGCGCGGCTGCGCGAGGCGGGGCTCGCTTATCCCTGCTTCTGCTCGCGCGCCGAGATCGCCGCGGCGGTCCGGGCGCCGCACGGCCCCGGCGACGAGGGGCCGCGCTACCCCGGCACCTGCGCCGCGCTCGGGGCCGCCGAGGCCCGGGAGCGGGCCGCGAGCCGGCCCCCGGCCTGGCGGTTCCGGGCCGCGCCCGGCCCGCTGGCCTTCGAGGACCGGCTCCACGGGCCCCAGGCGGTGGACGTCGCGGCGGAGACCGGCGACTTCGTGGTGATGAGGGCCGACGGCGTCCCGGCCTACCAGCTGGCGGTGGTGGTGGACGACGCGGACATGGGCGTGACCGAGGTGGTGCGGGGAGACGACCTCCTCCCCTCGACGGCACGCCAGCTCCTCCTCCACCGGGCCCTCGGCTCGGCGCCGCCCTCCTTCGCGCACGTGGGGCTGGTGGTGGGGGCGG
>JAJZTO010000217.1 GCA_021848865.1 Myxococcales bacterium | reverse complement strand
CCAGGAAGAGGACGTCGCGCGCGCCGACGCAGCGCTTCGCCACCGGCATCACCGCCGGCTCCTGCTTCACCACCTGCTCCATCCACAGGGGCACCTGGCGCAGCGCCTCGAGGTGCTCCACCGCCTGCTCCCGGGTGAGGGTGCCGCGCAGCCGCCCCAGCTTCACCGCCAGCAGGAAGAGGGCGGCGAGCTGGGTGGTGAAGGCCTTGGTGGAGGCCACGCCGATCTCGGGGCCGGCGTGGGTGTAGAGGGTGCCGTCGCACTCGCGGGGGATGGCCGAGCCGACCACGTTGCAGATGGAGATGGCCCGGGCGCCGCGCCGCTTCGCCTCCTTCACCGCCGCCAGGGTGTCGGCGGTCTCGCCGGACTGGGAGACGGCCAGGCACAGCACCTCCGGGCCGACCACCGGGTCGCGGTAGCGGAACTCGCTCGCCAGCTCCACCTCCACCGGCAGCCGCGCCAGCGCCTCGATCATCGCCCGCCCGGAGAGGCCGGCGTGCCAGCTGGTGCCGCAGGCGACGATGGCCACCCGCTGCAGGCCGCGCACGTAGCCCTCCTCCAGCGCGAGGCCGTCGAGGGTCACGTCCCCCTCCGCGAGCAGGGTGCGGCCGCGGATGGTGTCGGAGACGGCGCGGGGCTGCTCGAAGATCTCCTTGTGCATGAAGTGCTTGTGGCCCTCCTTCTCGGCGGCCACCGCGCTCCACTCGATGCGGCGGGGCTTGCGGGCAACCGGCCGGCCGTCCGCGCCCTCCAGGGTGATGCCCCGCGGGGTGAGCAGCGCCAGCTCCCCCTCCTCCAGGTAGACGACGTCGCGGGTGTACTCGAGCAGGGCCGGGACGTCCGAGGCCAGGAAGCTCTCGCCCTCGCCGAAGCCGACCACCAGCGGGCTGGCGTTCTTGGCGGCGACGATCTCGTCGGGCCGCTTCTCCGCCACCACGGCGATGGCGTAGGTGCCCTGCACCTTCCGCAGCGCGGCGCGGACCGCGGCGGCGAGCCCGCCGGCGCCGGAGGCCAGCTCGTCGGCGATGAGGTGGGCGAAGATCTCGGTGTCGGTCTCGGAGCCGAAGCGGTGGCCGGCGGCGGCGAGCTCGGCGCGCAGCGCCAGGTGGTTCTCGATGATGCCGTTGTGGACCACCGCCACGCCGCCGTGGCTGTGCGGGTGGGCGTTCTCGTCGGAGGGGCGGCCGTGGGTGGCCCAGCGGGTGTGGCCGACGCCGGTGTGGCCGGCGAGCGGCCGGGCGGCGAGCCGCTCCACCAGGTTGGCGAGCTTGCCCTTGGCCCGCGCCACCTCGAGCCCGCCGGCGCCCACCACCGCCACGCCGGCGGAGTCGTAGCCCCGGTACTCCAGCTTGCGCAGGCCCGAGAGGATCACCTCCACGCACTGCCGCGGGCCGACGTAGCCGACGATGCCGCACATGGGAGGGTTCATAGCACGGGGCCGGGCCGGGTCGAAGGGCGCGCCCCGGGGCCCCGCACCGCGCCGGGAGGACCCTCGCGCCGGCCCGTCAGCGCCGCGCCGGCAGGTTCACCAGCGTCACCCCGAGGAGCGCCACCAGCCCGCCCGCCACCATGGTCCAGTGCAGCGGCTCGCCCAGCAGCACCACCCCGGCGGTCATGCCGAAGATGGGGACGAGGTTGTTGAAGATGGCCGAGCGGGTGGGGCCGATCTCGCGCACGCCCTCGGCGTACCAGACGAAGGCGACGGCGGTGCCCACCACGCCCAGGTAGGCGATGGCGGCGACGTTCCGCCAGCCGAGCTGCGACGCGTGGAACCCGGACCACTCCGCGGCCGCGCCGATGCCCAGCCAGAGCGCGCCCCACAGCGAGGCCCAGGTGGTGGCGGCGAGCGGCGAGAGGCTCCGGAGCACGGCGCGCCCCAGGACGGTGTAGGCGGCCCAGGAGAGGGTGCCTCCCAGCATCAGCGCCTCGCCGGCGCCGAGGCCGGAGGAGAAGAGGGCCCAGACCCGGCCGTGGGAGAGGGCGACGGCCACGCCCAGGAAGGCCACGGCGATGCCGGTCCAGCGCCGCGCCGGGAGCGCCTCCCGGTAGAAGGCGGCCATGAGCAGCGCGGTGGAGGCGGGGCTCAGCGCCACGATGAGGGCGGTGCGGCTGGCGGGGAGCCGGCCCAGCGCCCCGAAGAAGAAGAGGTTGTAGAGGAACATCCCGGTGACGCCGAGGAGCGCCGTGCCCCAGATCTGCGGGCGGGGCGGGATGGGGAGGCGCCCCTCCTTCCAGGTGGTCAGGGCCACCAGGCAGGCGCTGGCCAGCAGGTAGCGGCCCTCGGCCGCGATCAGGTGCGGCATGCTCCGGGCCAGCACCCGCCCGGCGACGAACGTGCCGCCCCAGGCCACCGCGGTGAGCGCCAGCTTGAGGTACAGGAGCTTCCTGCGGCCGTCGGCCACGGGGCGCGCCCGCTACTTCCGGCGCTTCCCGGCGCGCGACTTGCGGGCGCGCCGCAGCCGGGCCACCCAGCCCTCCTTGTTCACCTGCTGGGCCCGCCCCAGCGCCAGCGCGCCGGGCGGGACGTCGCCGGTGAGGGTGGAGCCGGCGGCGACGTAGGCCCCCTCGCCGATGGTGATGGGGGCCACCAGGATGGCGTCCGACCCGATGAAGGCGCCGTCGCCGATGACGGTGGGGTGCTTCTTCTCGCCGTCGTAGTTGCAGGTGACGGTGCCGCAGCCCACGTTCACCCCCTCGCCGACGGTGGCGTCGCCCAGGTAGGTGAGGTGGTTGGCCTTCGAGCCCTTGCCGAGGCGCGACTTCTTCACCTCGACGAAGTTCCCGACCTTCACCTCGGGTCCCAGGTCGGCGCCCGGGCGCAGCCGGGCGAAGGGGCCCACCTGCGCGCCGGGGCCGACCAGGGCGCCCTCGGCCACGGTGTAGGGCTTCACCACCGCGCCCGCCTCCACCACCGTGTCGGTGAGGATGGCCCCCTGGCCCACCCGGCAGCCCTCGCCGACACGGGTGCGGCCGCGCAGCCGCACCCCGGGCTCGACCACGGTGTCGGCGCCGATGGCCACCTCCTCGTCGCAGTCGAAGCGCTCCGGATCCTCGATGGTGACGCCCGCCTTCATGTGGGCGGTGGCGAAGCGGCGGGTCAGGGCCCGCACCGCCAGCGACAGCTCCTCCTGGTCGTTCACGCCGGAGGCCTCCACCGAGGAGACGTGGGCGGTGACCGCCCCCGGCCCCTCGGCGGCCAGCGCCACCAGGTCGGTGAGGTAGAACTCGCGCTTGGCGTTCTTGGCGTCGACCCGGCCCAGCGTCTCCCAGAGGAAGCCGGCGTCGGCGCAGTAGAGCCCGGCGTTCACCTCGTGGATGGCCCGCTCGGCGGGGGCGGCGTCCTTCTCCTCCACCACCAGCGCCGGGCCGCCCTGCGGGGCGTGCACCACCCGGCCGTAGCCGGTGGGGTTCTCGAGGTGCATGGTGGCGAAGGCCAGCGCCGCCTTCGAGCCGGCCTTGGCGGTCCGCACCGCCTCCAGCGTCTCCCGGGTCAGGAGCGGGGTGTCGCCGGAGAGGATGAGCACGTCCCCGTCGAAGCCGGAGAGCGCCTTGCGGGCGGCCAGCACCGCGTGGGCGGTGCCGAGTGGCTTGCCCTGGACCGCGAACTGGACGCGGGCCGGGGCCACGGCGGCGGCCACCGCCGCCTGGACCTCCTCGGCCTCGTGGCCCACCACCACCACCACCGGGTCGGCGCCGGCGTCGAGGGCCCGGCGCACCGGGTAGTAGACCAGCGGGCGGCCGCAGACCTCGTGCAGCACCTTGGGGCGTCGCGTCTTCATGCGGGTGCCCTGGCCGGCGGCGAGGACGATGGCGGCGAGGGGGGAGCGCCTGGCGGTGACCATGGCGGCAGGCTAGGCGCCGGGGCCGCGGCTTTCAAGGGCGATGAGCGGGAGGCGCGGCGACCCGCCGCGCTCCTCCGCCTCGTTGTGGAAGCGCCCGCGCCGCGCGACACTGCGGCGCTGGAGGTGGACGCCATGAGCGGACGAAAGGGCATTCCCTACGTGGTCCGCCCGCCGACGGCGGTTCTCACCCGCGGCTTCGACCCGCGGCTCTCGGTGGGCTCGGCCCGGCCGGCGGTCTTCCGCTCCTCCACCTACGTCTTCCGCAGCCCCGAGGCGGCGGAGCGCGCCTTCGCCATCGCCCTGGGCCGGGCCCGGCCCGCCGACGGCGAGAGCGTGGACCTCATCTACTCGCGCCTCTCCCACCCCAACGCCGAGATCCTGGAGGACCAGATCCTGCCGCTGGAGCCGGGGGCCCAGGCCGCCGCGGTCTTCAACTCCGGCATGGCCGCCATCTCCACCCTCTTCTTCACCGCCGGCCAGGCGGGCGCGAGCTTCGTCTACACCACGCCCCTCTACGGCGGCACCCAGCACCTCATCCACCAGCTCCTCGAGCCGCTGGGGATGCGCGGCATCCCGGTGGCGGCGGGAGACGGCGCCGCGCTCGCCGCGGCCATCGGCGCGGCCGAGCGGCTGCGCCTGGTCCTGGTGGAGACGCCGGCCAACCCGACCCTGGTGATGAGCGACGTGGCCGCGGCGGCGGCGGCGGCGCGCCGGCGCCCCGACCCGCCGCTGGTGGCGGTGGACAACACCTTCCTCGGCCCCTGCTTCCAGCACCCGCTGGCGCTGGGCGCCGACCTGGTCGTCTACTCGGCCACCAAGTACCTGTCCGGCTTCAGCGACATGCTGGGCGGGGTGGTCCTGGGCCGGGACCCGGAGCAGGTGGCGCTGCTGCGCGGCACCCGCGCCATCCTGGGCAACATCCTGCAGCCGGACGAGTGCTGGATGCTGGCCGGGCGCCTCCCCACCGTCGAGCTGCGCATGAACCGGCAGAGCAAGAACGCCCAGCGCATCGCCGAGGCGCTGGCCGACCACCCGCGGGTGGCCCGGATGCGCTACCCCACGCTCTTCGCCGACCCGGAGCAGATCCGCATCCGCGACGCCCAGTGCCGCTTCCCGGGCGGGATCTTCTCCATGGAGCTGCGCGGCGGGAAGGCCGCCGCCTTCGAGTTCCTGCGCCGCCTGGAGATCGCCCGCGACGCGGTGAGCCTGGGGGGCGTGGAGAGCCTGGCCTGCCACCCCGCCACCACCACCCACTCCGAGCTGTCCCCGGAGGAGATGGAGCGCTGCGGCCTCACCGACGCGCTGGTGCGGATCTCGGTCGGGGTGGAGGACTGGCGCGACCTGCTGCGGGAGTTCCGGCGCGCGCTGGACGGCATCGGTCCCGGAACCGTCCCTTGACCGAGCGCAATTCGGCGAGCCCCCGGGGCGCCTATCCTCCACCCCTTGCCCCCGAACCCGCCGCGCCTGCATCGCCCGCATCGCCCGCCCGGGACCGCCGGAGGACGGACCATGACCCCGAAGGCCTGGCTCGCGCTCGCCCTCCCCG
>JAJZTO010000216.1 GCA_021848865.1 Myxococcales bacterium | reverse complement strand
GACCAAGCGGCCGCAGCTGGAGGAGCTGGCGCGGCTGGAGGAGCTGCGGGCCCGGCTCGGCGACGAGCTCTCGGCCCGGCGCGCCCTGCTGAACGCGGTGGAGCGGCGGCTCGAGCGCGAGGCGCCAGCCGAGCCGGACCGGACGGCGCTGGAGGAGGAGCGGCGGCGCGACAAGGAGGCGCTCGACCTCCTGCGCCGCGCCCACCGAGACGCCGACGCCCGCGTGGCGGCGCTGGAGGACGAGATCGAGAACGGCTTCAACCGCCACTGGGGGCTGGTGTTCAAGGAGGGGCACGAGAACTCGCGCTTCGGCGAGCAGATCGAGGACTACGCCTGCGTCTACACCAGCCGGGCCTCGAACTTCCTCTTCTACTCGCCCATGGAGTACTTCCGCTCGCCCCGGGCGGCGATGCCCCACGAGCGCGCCGGCCTGCCGCTGGCCCCCTTCGGCGACGAGCACGCCCTGCCCCGCGCCGCCTCCCGTCCCTCCAAGACCGCGAAGCCCTAGCCGGCCCGCGGCGGCGGCGCCACTCTTGACCCCCGGGCAACCCTCCCGTACACCCGGGAGCGGTAGCGCTTCCCAGGCTGGTGCCGGGCCCGGTCTTCAAAACCGGTGTGTGGTGCCGAAGGGCGCTGCAGGCGGGTTCGATTCCCGTGCGCTACCGCCACGCCGCCCCCCCGGGGCCGGGCACCCGGGCGCGATTTCCGTGCAGCCGCGCCCGGCCCGGAGAAGAGGAAGACCATGCGCAGCGACGCCGTGAAGAAGGGGTTCGAGCGGGCCCCCCACCGCAGCCTGCTCCGGGCCGTGGGGCTCAAGGACGAGGACTTCGAGAAGCCCTTCATCGGCGTCGCCAACAGCCACGTGGACATCATCCCCGGCCACTTCTTCCTCCAGGAGTACGGCCGCATCGCCAAGGAGGAGATCCGCAAGGCCGGCGGCGTGCCCTTCGAGTTCAACACCATCGGCGTGGACGACGGCATCGCCATGGGCCACCAGGGCATGCTCTACAGCCTGCCCTCGCGCGAGCTCATCGCCGACTCGATCGAGACGATGATGAACGCGCACCAGCTCGACGCGCTCCTCTGCATCCCCAACTGCGACAAGATCGTGCCGGGGATGGTCATGGGCGCGCTGCGGGTGGACGTGCCCACCGTCTTCGTGTCGGGCGGCCCCATGGCGGCGGGCCGGCTCTCCGACGGGCGCAGCATCGACCTCACCACCGCCTTCGAGGCGGTGGGGCAGCGGGCGCTCGGCAAGATGACCGACGCCGAGCTCTACGAGATCGAGTGCAAGGCCTGCCCCTCGGGCGGCTCCTGCTCGGGGATGTTCACCGCCAACTCGATGAACGTGCTCTGCGAGGCCATGGGCATCGCCCTGCCCGGCAACGGGACGGCGCTGGCGCTCACCCCGGAGCGCGAGGCGCTGGTGCGGCGCGCCGCCCGCCGCGCCGTGGAGATCGCCGGCGACGAGCGCTTCCGGATGCGCCGGGTGGTGGGCGCCGACGCCGTCCACAACGCCATGGTGGTGGACATGGCCATGGGCGGCTCCACCAACACCGTGCTCCACATGCTGGCCATCGCCCGCGAGGCCGAGGTGCCCTTCGGGCTCCGGGAGATCGAGGCCATCGCCGGCCGGGTGGCCCACATCGCCAAGATCGCCCCGTCGCTCTCCACCGTGCACATCGAGGACGTGCACCGGGCCGGCGGGGTGCAGGCGGTGCTCCACGAGGTGGCCCGGCGCGGCGGCGTGGTCCGGGGCGAGGCGCTCACCGTCACCGGCGAGACGGTGGCGCAGCGGATGGCGGGCGCCGCCATCCGCGATCCGGCGGTGATCCACCCGCTGGAGCAGGCCTACTCGCCGGTCGGGGGCCTGGCGGTCCTCTTCGGCAACCTCGCCGCCGAGGGGGCGGTGGTGAAGACCGCCGGCATCCAGCCGTCGATGCGCAAGTTCACCGGCCGGGCCATCTGCTTCGACTCGCAGGAGGAGGCCATCGCCGGGATCATGGGCGGCAAGGTGAAGGAGGGCCACTTCGTGGTCATCCGCTACGAGGGGCCCCGCGGCGGGCCGGGCATGCAGGAGATGCTCGCCCCCACCAGCCTGATCATGGGCATGGGGCTGGGCGAGAAGGTGGCGCTGGTCACCGACGGCCGCTTCTCCGGCGCCACCCGCGGCGCCTGCGTCGGCCACGTCTCGCCCGAGGCCGCCGAGGGCGGGGCCATCGGCCTGGTGGCCGACGGCGACCCGATCACCATCGACGTCGAGGCCCGCGCCCTCACCCTGGACCTTCCCGAGGCCGAGCTGGCGCGGCGCCGCGCCGCCTTCCGGCCGAAGCGCAAGGTGGTGGCCTCGAAATGGCTGCGCCGCTACGCCGCGCAGGTGACCAACGCGGCGAGCGGCGCCGTGCTCAAGGCCGAGTAGGCCGGGGGCCCGGCTCCCGCCAGGCCGCGTGCCGATGCGGCCGCCGGCCGCCCGGCGCTACGCCTCCAGCTTGAAGCCGATGCGGACGGTGACCTGGAACTCGACCACCGCCCCGTCCTTGATGGCGCCGCGCTGCTCCACCACCTCGAACCAGCTCATCTTGCGGACGGTCTTCGCCGCCTCCTTCACCGCGCTCTTCACCGCCTCGGCGAAGCTGTCGGGCGAGGTGCCCACCACCTCGATCTTCTTGTAGATGCCGGACATGGGTCGCTCCTCGGGCTGCGGGGTTCTGGCGGCCTAGACGCCGCGCAGGTAGGTGTATCCCTTCATCACGCCTTCGTAGAACTCGGAGAGCTGCACGCCCTCCTTGGGGCGGATGGCGCCCTCCTTCACCCGGGCCTCCAGCGCCGTCTTCACCCGCCGCGCCAGGTCCGAGGGCTCGTAGAGCACCTGCTGGAGCACCTGGCCGATGGTGTCGCCGGGGATGACCTCCTCCAGGTAGAAGTCCTCCGGGTCGTCGTCGTCCACGAAGACGTGCACCTCGTGGACCCGGCCGAAGAGGTTGTGCAGGTCCCCCATCACGTCCTGGTAGGCGCCGGTGAGGAACATCCCCAGGTAGTAGGGCTCGCCCGGGCGCAGCGGGTGCAGCGCCAGCGTCTCGTCCACGCCCGCCTCGCCCTCGATGAAGCGGTCGATCTTCCCGTCCGAGTCGCAGGTGATGTCGACGATGGTGCAGTCGCGGGTCGGCGGCTCGTCCATCCGGTGCAGCGGCACGATGGGGAAGAGCTGGTCGAAGGCCCAGTGGTCCGGCGCGCTCTGGAAGAGCGAGAAGTTCGCCATGTACTGGTCGGCGATCTTGTCCCCGAGGTCGCGGGTGTCGCGCGGCAGCCGCTTCTTGCCGCGGTTCAGCTCCACCAGCCCGCGGCACAGCTTCCAGAAGAGGCTCTCGACCACCGCCCGCTCCTCCAGCCCGAGGATGCCCAGCTTGAACATCTGCAGGGCCTCCTCCTTCTTGGCGACGGCGTCGTGGTAGGCCTCGGCCTTGTTGCGCGGGGTGAGCGAGGCGACGATCTCGCGCATCTCCCGCACCACCTTGGTCTCGTTCTCCTGGGGCGCGGAGGCGGCGGCGATCTCCTCGGCGCTGCCGACCTCGATGGCGCCGAAGACCGGGATGATGACGCAGGCGTGGTGCGCCGCCACCGCCCGGCCCGACTCGCTGACGATGTGCGGCTCGGGCACCTGCTCGTTGGCGCAGATGCGCTGCACGTTGTAGACGATGTCGGCGCAGTACTCCTCGGTGCTGTAGTTCGTCGAGGCCGAGAGCTCGCTGCTGCGGGTGCCGACGTAGTCCACCGCCAGGCCGCCGCCGACGTCGAAGTACTCGATCCCCAGCCCCATCTTCCGCAGCTTGGCGTAGACCCGGGCCCCCTCGTTCACCGCGTCCTTCACCACCCGGATGTCGGTGAGCTGGCTGCCGACGTGGAAGTGGAGCAGCTTGGCGCAGTGCTCCTTGCCGGTGTCCTTGAGGATGCGGACGGCGTGGATCAGCTCCGGCACCGTCAGCCCGAACTTGGCGAAGTCGCCGGAGGAGCCCTCCCACTTGCCGGACCCGCGGGTGGTGAGCTTGGAGCGCAGCCCGATCATGGGCTCGACCCCCATCTCCTCCGAGAGCTTCAGCAGGTGGGGCAGCTCGGAGAGCTTCTCGATGACCACCACCACCTTGCGCCCCAGCTTGCGCCCCAGCAGCGCCAGGCGCACGAACTCGTCGTCCTTGTAGCCGTTGCAGATGGTGAGGGCCTCGGGGTCGGTGTTGTGGCCGAGGACGATGAGCAGCTCGCCCTTGGAGCCCGCCTCCAGCCCGTAGTGGTACGGGGCGCCGGCGTCGAGGATCTCCTCGACCACCTCGCGCATCTGGTTCACCTTGATGGGATAGACGCCGAAGTAGCGCCCGGCGTAGCCGTTCTCGGCCACCGCCTTGGCGAAGGCCTCGTTGATGACCTTGACCCGGTCCCGGAGCACGTCCTGGAAGCGCACCACGCAGGGGAAGCCGAGGCTGCGCTCGGCGATGTCGTCGACCACGTCCATCAGGTCGATGACCGGGCCGGGCTGGCCGTGGGGGTGGACCACCACGTGCCCCTTCTCGTTGATGGAGAAGTAGCCCGCGCCCCAGCCGCCGACGTTGAAGTGGTGCGCCGACTTCTCGATCGACCACTCGGTGGCGCCCGTCGAGGCCGTCGCGTCGCTTCGAGGCTGCGGAAGGATCATCTCTGGCCTCTTCTTACCCGATGAGCGCCGCCGAATGAAAGGCCTCGCCGCCGCCATTCCGGCGCGCTAAGGAACCCTTCCCCGTGCCGCCCTCGCGCCCGCCCATGCTCCGCGCCGCCGCAGCGCCCCGCTCGCTCCGGGAGCGGCTCCGCGGCCTGGCCGCGGCGATGCGCCACGCGCCGGCCACCTTCCGCATGGTCTGGGCCGCCGATCGCCGCGCGGCGCTGCTGCTGACCGGGCTCACCGGGGTGGCGGCGCTGCTCCCCGCCGGCATCGCCTGGGTGGGCAAGCTCATCGTCGACGCCGTGGTGGCCGCCGCCCGCGGCCAGGCCGCCGGCGACCGGGTGCTGGGCCTGGTGGCGCTGGAGGCGGCGCTCATGGCCCTCTCCATGGTCGCCGGGCGCCTCCTCGGCCTCACCCGGGAGCTGCTGCGCGCCCGGCTCGGCAACCAGGTGAACGAGCGCATCCTGGAGAAGGCGCTGGAGCTGGAGCTGCGCCACTTCGAGGACGCCGAGGTCTACGACAAGATGCAGAACGCGCGGCGCGAGGCCTCGGCCCGCCCGCTCTCGCTGGTGATGCAGGGCTTCGCGGTGGTCCAGAACGGCGTCACCCTGGCGGCGCTCTCGGCCCTGCTCTTCCGCATCTCCCCGCTCGGGGTGCTGGTGCTGGTGGCCGCCTCGGTCCCGGCCTTCGTGGCCGAGGCCCGGATGGCG
>JAJZTO010000215.1 GCA_021848865.1 Myxococcales bacterium | reverse complement strand
CCGCGCAGTAGGATCGGTCGCGGCTCGCCGGTCTCCCGGTTGGCCCCGACGGGCGTGCGGCACTCGGCCTCGTACACCTCCGACTCGCCGCGCAGGTGGGCCTCGAGCCGCTCCCGCACCTCCTCCACGTCGTCGGGGTGGACGACCTGCCCCAGCACGGCGCCGACGTCCCCCTCCACCGCCTCGAAGGTGCGGCTCTTGTCGGCGCTCTGGGGTCGCTCGAAGGTGAGCCGGCCCGCGACCAGGTCCCAGTCCCAGAGGAAGTGGGTCCCGGCCAGCGCCAGCCGGAACAGCTCGCGGCTCTCCCGCAGCTGCCGCTCCGACCGGGTCCGCGCCGCGTCGGCGCGCCACCACAGCCCGAGCATCGCGCCGCCGGCCGCCAGGATCACCGCCGCCAGCGCCAGCGTCGCCAGCAGCGACCGGCGCGCCCCGCCGTACACCTCGGCGAGGTCCATCTTGGTCACCAGCCGCCAGGGACTGCCCGCCACCGGCCGGATGACCGCGAGCACCGGGTGGCCGCGGTTGTCCACCCCCTCCACCAGGCCGAGCCGGCCCGCGGCGGCCATGGCCGCCGGGATGCGGTCGGCGGAGCGCGGCACGTGCAGGTCGCGGAGGCCGGGGAAGATGCCGCCGTTGATGTAGAGGATGGCGTCGCCGCCCGGGAGCGGCTGCACCAGCCCGCTGTTCGCCGTGGTGCTGGGGATGGGCCAGGACTGGATGGCCTCGTCGAAGACCGGCTCCAGGGAGGCCCGGACCGCGATGGCCGCCACGATCCTGCCGCCGGACCGGACCGGCGCGGCCGCCTCGATCTGGGGCCGGTCCCGGCCGGGCTGCGAGACGAGCTCGAGGGCGCCCCCGCCGGGCGCCGCGGCGGCGCGGCGCGCCAGCTCCGGCGGGAAGGGACTCTCCGGGAACCCGGGCCGCTCCCAGTCCGCGAGCACCCGCCCCTCGAGGTCGAGCAGGTCCACGCGCTCGTAGGCGTAGTGGGCGGCGAGGTTTCCGAGCAGCTCGCGGACGTGGGGGGCGAGACCCGGGTCGATCCGGCCCTCCCGCGCCGACGCGGCCGCCTCCATCACCGTCGGGTAGCTCGCCGCCAGCGCCGCGTCGCCGAGCCGCTCGCGCGACCAGCCGCCGATGACCCCCGCCTTCATCGCGCCGACCGCGTCCAGCTCGGCGGCGACGCGCTGGCGCGCGTCCTGCCGCGCCGAGCGGTCGAGGAGGATCACCGCCGCGACGAGCCCCACCGCCACCACCGCGAAGGCGGCGATGGGCAGGCGGCGGCTGCTCCTGTGGACCGAGGGCTGTCCCATGTCCCTGGCGGCCTCCGGGGCGCCGGGATCGCGCCAGGCCGGAGCCATGCTCCCACGGCCGGCCCGGGCGGGACAGGGGGAAGTGCGGGCCGGGGCGATACCGCCGCCGTCCCACCCGCGCTTACAGCACGTCCCAGCCGAAGCCCTCGCGCTCGAAGGCGGCGTCGGCCAGGGACTTCACCGTCTCGTCCTCGTTCACGTCCATGCGGCGCAGGTTGCCGCGGACCCGGCTGCGCACGTCGCGGGAGAGCACCCGGACGATCTCCAGCTCCTGGGCGGCGCCGGCCTCCCCCTTCGCCTCCACCGCGGCGTGGACGCGGGCCAGGGTGGCGGCGAGCACGAAGATGTCGACGAGGATGTCGGCGAGCCGCCGCAGCGCGAACTGCTTGTCCACGATGGCCTTGCCGTGGCGCCGCAGCAGCCGGTCGGCGGCCCAGGCCGCCTCGCGCGCCTGCTCCTCGAACTGCTCGGCGTGGCTCTTCAGCGAGGGATGCAGCAGCGTGAAGCCGCGCTTCTCGCCCACCAGGCCGGTGCGGATCGAGGCCTGCTTCAGGGCGTAGTCGGAGAGCACCCCGAAGCCCTTGATGGGGTCGTGGAGCACCTCCTTCATGCTGCTGGCCACGTCCTTGAGCTGCGCCGCCGCCCGGTTCACCGCCGAGAGGGCGATGAAGAGCCGGAGGATGTCGTTGGTGCCCTCGAAGATCCGGTTGATGCGGGCGTCGCGCACCACCTTCTCGTAGGGGTACTCGCGCATGTAGCCGTTGCCGCCGGCGATCTGCAGCGCCTCGTCGGCGCTGCGCCACAGCGCCTCGGTGGCGAACACCTTGGAGATGGCCGCCTCCACCGCGTAGTCCTGGTAGCCCTGGTCGATGAGGCCGGAGACCATGGTCACCACCGACTCGGCGGCGTAGGCGTCCACCGTCAGCTGCCCCACCTTCTGCTTGATGAGGCCGAAGTCGGAGATGGGCCGGCCGAACTGCTTGCGCTCCTTGGCCTGCTTGGTCGCCAGGGAGAGCAGCGCCTTCATCCCGCCGACGCAGCCGCCGCCCAGGCCGGTGCGGCCGCTGTTCAGGATCTTCATGGCGGCCTTGAAGCCCTTGCCCACGCCGCCGAGGACGTGGTCGCCGGTGAGCCGCACGTCCTCGAAGCGCACCGTGGTGGTGTTCGAGGCCCGGATGCCCATCTTGTCCTCGTGCGGGCCGTGGGAGACGCCCGGCAGGTCCGAGGTGACGACGAAGGCCGTCATCTGCGCCTTGCCGCCGTCGCCCGGCGCCGGGGTCTTGGCGAAGACGGTGTAGAACTGGGCGATCCCGCCGTTGGTGATCCAGAGCTTCTCGCCGTTCAGGATCCAGTCGTTGCCGTCGCGGACCGCGGAGGTGCGCACCGCCGCGGCGTCGGAGCCGGCGCCCGGCTCGGTGAGGCAGAAGGCGGCGATCATCTCGCCGGTGGCCAGCTTCGGCAGCCAGCGCCGCTTCTGCTCGTCGCTGCCGAAGAGCAGCAGGCCGCGCATGCCGATGGAGCTGTGGGCGCCGACGGTGAGGGCCACCGAGCCGTCGTGCCGGGCGATCTCCTGGAGGACGCGGGAGTAGGCCATGGTGCCGAAGCCCATGCCGCCGAACTCCTCCGGGACGATGAGGCCGAAGAGGCCGAAGGACTTCAGCTCGTCGAGGAAGGAGGCGGGCATCTCCCCCTTCACGTCCCACTCGCGGAACTCCTTCTCGCGACCGGCGAGGAGCTGGTTCACCGCGGCCAGGACCTGCTCCAGCGTCTCCTTCTCCGCCTTCTTCACCCCGGGGAAGGGGACGAGCATCTCCTCGAGGATCTGCCCCATGCACAGCGACTGGACGAAGCTGGCCTCGCTCTTGTCGATCACGGACGGCCTCCGGAAGGCGTGTACGCGACCACCCTAGCAGGATGACGCGCCGCGTCCAAGAGGGACTGATTCGAAAATCAGTCGCATGCCCCGAAGGCGGCAGGGGCGCTACCGCTCCACGCCCCGCGGGAAGGCGCCCTTCTCGATCCGCGTGACGCCGCCCATGTACGGGTGCAGCACCGGGGGCAGCAGGATGCTGCCGTCCTCCTGCTGGCCGTTCTCGAGCAGCGCCACCACCGTCCGGCCCACCGCCACGCCCGAGCCGTTCAGGGTGTGGGCGAGCCGCGGCTTCCCCTTCTCGTCGCGGTAGCGCACCCGGATGCGGCGCGCCTGGAAGTCCTCGCAGTTCGACACCGAGCTGATCTCCCGGAAGGCCTGCTGCCCGGGCAGCCACACCTCGACGTCGTAGGTCTTGGCCGAGGAGAAGCCCATGTCGCCGGCGCAGAGCAGCACCACCCGGTGGTGCAGCCCGAGCCGGCGCAGCACCTCGCAGGCGTCCTCCACCATCCGCTGGTGCTCCGCCTCGCTCTCCTCGGCGCGGGTGATCTTCACCAGCTCCACCTTGTGGAACTGGTGCTGCCGGATGAGCCCGCGGGTGTCCTTGCCGGCGGCGCCGGCCTCGGCGCGGAAGCAGGGGGTCCAGGCGCAGTAGCGGATGGGCAGCTGCTCCGGCTCGAAGATCTCGTCGCGGTGCAGGTTGGTGAGCGGCACCTCGGCGGTGGGGATGAGGTAGAGCGGGTCCGGGCCGGCGGTCCGGAACAGGTCCTCCTCGAACTTGGGGAGCTGCCCGGTGCCGGTCATGGTCTCGGCGGTCACCAGGTAGGGCGGCAGGATCTCGGTGTAGCCGCGCGAGCCGTGCACGTCGAGGAAGAAGGCCGCCACCGCCCGCTCCAGCCGCGCCGCCGCCCCCTTGTAGACGGTGAAGCGCGAGCCGGAGAGCTTGGCCGCCTGCTGCCACTCCAGCACCCCCAGCGCCTCGCCCAGCTCCCAGTGCGGTTTCGGCGCGAACTCGAAGCGGGGCGCCGAGCCCCAGCGGGACACCTCGCGGTTGTCCCGCTCGTCCACGCCGTCCGGCACCGCCTCCTGCGGCGGGTTCGGCACGAGCATCAGGAGCTTCGCGATCTCCCCCTCGATCTCGGCGAGCCGCTTCTCCTTGCCCTTCACCTCGTCGGAAAGGGTGCGCGCCTCGGCCCGGGCCGCCTCGCCGGCCGCCTTGTCGGTGCGCATGAGCTGGCCGACCCGGGCGTTGGCCTCGCCGGCCCGCTTCTTCATGCCCTCGAGGGCGACGTTCAGCTCCCGCCGCTCCGCCGCCAGGGTCTTCACCGGGGCGAGGAGCGCCGCCGCGTCGGGACCCCGCCGGGCGAGCCGCCGCTCGAAGCCCTCCGGGTCCTGGACGACGGCCTTCAGATCGAGCATGGGTTTCCCTCGTGCAAGTGCGCGAAGGGATTTAGGCTTTAACTTCCCGGGCCCGCAAGGGGTTTTCCGGGCATGAGCGCTGCACCGGAGCTCCGGGTGATCGAAGGCGGCGACGCCGCGCGGACCGACGAGGAGCTGCTCCGGGACTTCCTGGGCGGCCGCGAGCACGCCTTCGCCGAGCTGGTGCGCCGCCACGAGCGCGCCGTCCGCGCCGTGGCCCGCCGCTACGCCGCCGAGCCCGACGACGTGCTCGACCTCGCGCAGCGCGCCTTCCTCCGGGCGCTGCAGTCGGCGCGTCGCGGCGGCTGGCTCGGGCTCGGCCGGGTGCCGCCCTTCCAGGCGCTGGTGCTGCGCATCGCCGTGAACCTCGGGAAGAACCACGCCCGCGACCGGGCCCGCTGGGCGCGCGCGCCCGTCGAGGCGCTCGAGGAGGTCGAGGTCCCGCCCACCGGCAGCGCCCGGCTGGAGCGGGACGAGCGGCGCGAGGCGGTCCGCCGGGCGGTGCTCCGCCTGCCGCGCCGCCAGCGCGAGGTGCTCACCCTGCGCATCGACGCCGAGCTCTCCTTCGCGGAGATCGCCCGGGTCCTCTCCATCACCGAGAACAACGCCAAGGTCCACTTCCACCACGCCACCCGGCGGCTCGCCGCCCTGGTGGCGCAGGACGGGTCCGGACCCGGAGGGAGGCCGTCATGAAGCCCTGCGCCGAGTACGCTCCGCTCATCGCCGAGCGGGCCTCCGGTCCGGTCGATCCGGCCGAGGCCGCGCGGCTGGCCCGCCACCTGGACGCCTGCGACGCCTGC
>JAJZTO010000214.1 GCA_021848865.1 Myxococcales bacterium | reverse complement strand
GGCCCTGGCCGGCCTCGGCCGGGCCATGGGGAAGCGGGTCACGGCGCTGCTCACCGCCATGGACGAGCCCCTGGGCTTCGCGGTGGGCAACGCGCTGGAGGTGGCCGAGGCGGTGGCGCTGCTGCGCGACGAGGGGCCGCGCGACCTGCGCGAGGTGACCTTCGCCCTGGCCGGCGAGATGCTGCTCCTCGGCGGCGCCGCCGCCGACGCCGCCGACGCCCGGGCCCGGGTCCGCGCCGCGGTGGGGGACGGCCGCGCCTTCCTCAAGCTCTGCGAGCTGGTGGAGGCGCAGGGCGGCGACCCCGACGCGCTGGCCGATCCCCGCCTGCTCCCCCGGGCCGCGCGCACCCGGGAGGTCCCCGCCCCGGCCTCGGGACTGGTGCAGGCGGTGGACGCCGAGGCCATCGGCCACGCCGCCATGGCGCTCGGCGCCGGCCGGGCCCGGGTCGAGGACCGGGTCGATCCGGCCGCCGGGCTGGTGGTGCGCAAGAAGGTGGGGGACCCGGTGGAGCGCGGCGAGCCGCTGGCGGTGCTCCACTGCGGGGACCGGGGCAGCGAGAGCCCCGAGGAGGTGGCCGGCCGGGTGGCCCGCGCCTACCAGATCGGGGCCCGGCCGCCGCCACGCGAGCCGCTCATCCTGAAGCGGATCGGGTAAGGTCGGCGATCATGAAGAGGGCCAGCCTCGCGGACCGTCTCGCCTACGCCGTCGCCTGGATCCGCGGCCGCTCCGACGTCCGGCCGGTGGCGGGGGTGGTCCTGGGCAGCGGCCTGGGCGGCTTCGCCGCCCGCCTCGCCCGCGCCGTGGAGATCCCCTACCAGGAGATCCCCGAGTTCCCGGTCTCCCGGGTCCCGGGCCACGCCGCGCGGCTGGTGGTGGGCGAGCTGACGGGCGCGGACGGGCCGGTCCCCGTCGTCACCATGCAGGGGCGGGTGCACGCCTACGAGGGATGGAGCGCGGAGGAGGTCTCCTTCGGCGTCCGCGTCATGGCGCGGCTGGGCGTCCGGTCCCTGTGGCTCACCAACGCCGCGGGCGGCGTGAACCCGGACTTCGCGCCCGGCGACGTGGTGCGCATCACCGACCACCTGAACCTCACCGGGCAGAACCCGCTCACCGGGCGGAACGACGACGAGCTGGGCACGCGCTTCCCCGACATGACCGACGCCTACGACCCGGCCCTCGGGGCGCTGCTCGACCGGGAGGCGGCGCGGCTGGGACAGCCCCTGAAGCACGGCGTCTACGCCGCGGTGGCCGGACCCAGCTACGAGACCCCGGCCGAGATCCGCATGCTGCGCGCCCTGGGCGCCGACCTGGTGGGGATGTCCACGGTGCACGAGGTGATCGCCGCCCGGCACATGAGGCTGCCGGTGGCGGCGCTGTCCCTGGTCGCGAACCGCGCCGCCGGCCTGGCCGGCGCGCCGCTCTCCCACGCCGACGTGCAGCGCATCGCCGCCGAGCGGGGGGAGCGGATCGGCGAGCTGCTGGCGGCCGCCGTCTCCCGCGCGCGTTGAGGCCGAGGGCCCCCCGCTGCTAGGCTCCTCCCAGGGGAGGCCCGCCATGGCAGACAGGAGCGAGGACGACCGGCGCGAGAGCGTCCGGATTCCCATCCGGGTCATGGTCCGAGATCTGGAATTGGGGGGCTCCTTCGAGGAGCGCCCGGGGAACCTCTCCCTGGGGGGCGTCCACTTCACCGAGGGCCACCCTCCCGTCGGCAACCGCATCGAGGTGCGCTTCCTCCTGCCCGGGACCTCCTTCGAGGTCCGGGCCGCCGGGGAGGTCCTGCGGGTGGCGCGCGAGGGCACCGCCTTCGGCGCCACCATCCGCTTCCAGGACCTGCCGGTGGAGACCGAGCTGGCCATCGCCCGGTTCCTCGAGGGGCGCTAGGTGGCGCGGCGCGACCGGCTGGCGGCCGCCGCCCGCGCCGCCCGCCGCCGCGCCTACGCGCCCTACTCCGGCTTCCGGGTGGGGGCGGCGGTCCGGGCCGGCGGCCGGATCTTCGCCGGCGCCAACGTCGAATGCGCCAGCTACGGCCTCACCGTCTGCGCCGAGCGCAACGCCGTCGCGGCGGCCGTCGCCGCCGGCGCCCGGCGGCTCGGGGCCCTGGCGGTGGCCAGCGCCACCCGCCCCCCCACGCCGCCCTGCGGCGCCTGCCTTCAGGTCTTGGCCGAGTTCGCCGGGCCGGAGCTGCCGGTGCGCCTGGTCGGCGCGGGAGGATCCCAGGTGGACACCACGCTCGGGGAGCTGCTGCCGAAGGCCTTCTCGAAGCGGTACCTCTAGGTCGAGGTCGAGGTCGGGGTCGGGGTCGGGGTCGGGGTCGGGGTCGCGGTCGGGGTCGAGGTCGAGGTCGGGGTCGAGGTCGAGGTCCGTCCGCCCCCGTGTTATCTCTCCCGCCATGCGGGTCTACCGATCCCCGGCCGAGGCGGGCGCCCTGCGCGGCTGCGCGGTGGCCATCGGGAACTTCGACGGCGTCCACCTGGGCCACCGGGCGCTCTTCGAGCTGGCCCGGGCCAAGGCGGCCGCCGCCGGCGGCCCGGCGGCGGCGCTCACCTTCGACCCCCACCCGGTGCGCGTGCTCCGGCCCGGCCTGCTGCCCCCCTGCCTGACGCCGCTGCCGCGCAAGCTGGAGCTGATGGCGGCCTGCGGGCTGGACGCGGCGGTGGTGCAGCGCTTCGACCGGGGCTACGCCGCGACCACCGCCGAGGAGTTCGTGGAGCGCGACCTGGCCGGCGCGCTGGGGGCCGCCGAGGTGGTGGTGGGCCACGACTTCACCGCCGGCCACGGCCGCACCCGGGTGGACGGCCTGCGGCCGCTGCTGGCCGGCCGGGGCGTCGGGCTCGGCGTGGTGGAGCCGGTCACCAGCGACGGCCTGGTGGTCAGCTCCACGAAGATCCGCGAGCTGCTGCTCGAGGGGAACGTGGCCGCGGCGGCGGAGCTGCTGGCGCGGCCCCACGACGCGGACGGCGTGGTGGTGCGGGGCGACGGCCGCGGGCGGGCCCTCGGCTTCCCCACCGCCAACGTCTCCACCGAGGCCATGCTCCCCGCCAACGGCGTCTACGCGGTGCGGGTGCTGCTCGGCGGCCGCCGGGAGCCCGGGGCGGTGCTCGCGGGGGCCCGCGCCTTCGACGGCGTGTGCAACGTGGGCGTGAAGCCCACCGTGCGCGCGGACGGGGCGCCGCTGGCCGAGGTCCACCTCTTCGGCCACGGCGGCGGGGAGCTGTACGGCGAGCGCATCCGGGTCATGTTCGTGGCCCGCCTGCGGGAGGAGCGCCGCTTCCCCTCGCTCGACGCGCTGCGCGAGCAGATCGCCCGGGACGCCGAGGCCGCCCGGGCCCTCCTGGCCTCCGGCCGGTAGCGGCGCCCCGCCCGCCCGGGCCGGGGACGGTGTCGGGCAAGGTGGCCCCAAACCCTGCAATTTCGAGGAGATAGGCCTGGCGTTTCCTTGACCCTCCCGCGGGGCCCCTGCTACAAGGATCTGCTGGGCCACACCCTAGCCGCCCGCGGGGGCGGGAAGAGGCGAACTGATGTCCGGAAGGCTCGGAGAGCTCCTCGTCCGGGAGAACCTCATCTCCCTGCAGCAGCTCCAGAAGGCGCAGGACGAGCAGCGCAAGACCGGCGGCCGCATCGGGTCCCTGCTGGTGAAGCAGGGCTCCATCGCCGAGACCGACCTCACCAACTTCCTGTCGAAGCAGTACGGCGTCCCGTCGATCAGCCTGAAGGACTTCGACATCGACGACGACGTCATCAAGCTCATCCCCAAGGCCACCGCCGAGAAGCACCAGGTCATCCCGGTGAACCGGGCCGGCTCGTCGCTGATCGTGGCGATGAGCGACCCCTCCAACATCTTCGCCATCGACGACATCAAGTTCCTCACCGGCTACAACGTCGAGGTGGTGGTGGCCTCGGAGCCGGCCATCCGCGAGGCCATCGAGAAGTACTACTCGGAGCGCGGCCCGAGCTACGAGGACCTGATCCAGGGCTTCGACGACTCCGAGGTGTCGGTCCTCGACGACGGCGAGGACACCGGCGACGTCGTAGATCTGGAGAAGAGCGCCGGCGAGGCGCCGGTCGTCAAGCTGGTGAACCTCATCCTGCTCGACGCCATCAAGAAGGGCGCCAGCGACATCCACGTCGAGCCCTACGAGAAGGACTTCCGCGTCCGCTTCCGCATCGACGGCGTGCTCTACGAGGTGATGAAGCCGCCGATGAAGCTGCGGAACGCCATCATCTCGCGCCTGAAGATCATGGCCTCGCTCGACATCTCCGAGCGCCGGCTGCCGCAGGACGGCCGCATCAAGCTGAAGCTGGGCAGGGGCAAGGAGATGGACTTCCGCGTCTCGGTCTGCCCCACGCTCTTCGGCGAGAAGGTGGTGCTGCGGCTCCTCGACAAGTCCAACCTCCAGCTCGACATGACCAAGCTGGGGTTCGAGGAGGCCCAGCTCAAGGACTTCCTCGACGCCATCGACCGGCCCTACGGCATGGTCCTGGTCACCGGCCCCACCGGCTCGGGCAAGACCACCACCCTGTACTCGGCCCTCTCCAAGCTCAACGAGGTGAGCTGGAACATCTCCACCGCCGAGGACCCGGTGGAGTTCAACTTCTTCGGCATCAACCAGGTGCAGATGCACGAGGAGATCGGCCTGAACTTCGCGGCCGCCCTCCGCAGCTTCCTGCGCCAGGACCCCGACATCATCATGGTCGGCGAGATCCGCGACTTCGAGACCGCCGAGATCGGCGTGAAGGCCGCCCTCACCGGCCACCTGGTGCTCTCCACCCTGCACACCAACGACGCCCCGGGCACGGTGAGCCGGCTCCTGAACATGGGCATCGAGCCCTTCCTGGTCACCGCCTCGCTCAACGCCATCGTGGCCCAGCGCCTCTGCCGCCGGCTCTGCCCCGACTGCCGCAAGGAGGCGGCGCCGGACGACCAGGCGCTGCTCGACGCCGGCCTCCCCGCCGAGGAGGTCGGCTCCTTCACCGTCTACGAGCCGGGCGGGTGCAAGAACTGCAACGACCGCGGCTACCGCGGCCGCGTCGCCGTCTACGAGGTCATGCCGCTGTGGGACGGCCTCAAGGAGCTGGTGATCAACGGCAGCTCGGCGGCCGAGCTGAAGCAGGAGGCGATCCGGCTGGGCTTCCGGACGCTGCGGATGAGCGCGCTGCAGAAGGTGAAGGCCGGCATGACCAGCCTCGCCGAGGCCGTCGGCAACACCGCGCCGGACAAGTTCTAGCCCCTCCACCCCGCGCCCCGTCCCGGGACGGGGCCGGCCGCACCCGAGGACCGCATGGCGAACCTGCACCAGCTCCTCAAGGCGATGGTCGAGAAGGGGGCCAGCGACCTCCACATCACCACCGGCTCGGCGCCGCAGCTGCGCATCGACGGCAAGCTGGTGCCGCTGAAGACCAGCCCCCT
>JAJZTO010000213.1 GCA_021848865.1 Myxococcales bacterium | reverse complement strand
GAACGTGATGTTCGACCTGGTGCGGCGCGCCGCGGCGGCGCTGGGCGACGCCTACGACGTCGAGATCGTGGAGATGCACCACAAGCTGAAGAAGGACGCGCCCAGCGGCACCGCGGTGCGGCTGGCGGAGGTGGCGGCCGAGGCGCTGGGGCGCGACCCGCGCCAGGACGTGCGCACCGAGCGCTCCGGGATGATCGGCGAGCGGCCGCCGCGCGAGATCGGGGTGCAGACCCTGCGCGGCGGCGACGTCGTCGGCGAGCACACCGTCTACTTCGCCGGCATGGGCGAGCGCGTCGAGATCACCCACCGGGCCACCTCGCGCGAGCAGTTCGCGCGCGGCGCGGTGCGGGCGGCGCGGTGGGTCCCCGGCCGGGCGCCGGGCCTCTACGACATGCAGGACGTGCTGGGCCTGCGCTGAAGGGAGAGCCATGAGGAGCTGCCGCTTCACGCGGGGAGGCCGCGAGGCCTACGGGGTGGTCGAGGGGACCACGGTGCGGGCGCTGTCGGCGGCCCCCTGGCTGGGCGGCCTGCCGGAGGGGCCGGCGCTGCCGCTCGCCGACCTGGAGCTGCTCGCCCCCACCCTCCCCGGCAAGGTGGTGGCGGTGGGCCGCAACTACCGGGCCCACGCCGCCGAGCAGGGGGCCGAGGTCCCCAAGGAGCCGCTGCTCTTCCTGAAGCCCTCCTCGGCGGTGATCGGGCCGGGCGCCGCCATCGTCCTCCCCGAGGCCTCGAAGCTGGTGCACCACGAGTCGGAGCTGGCGGCGGTGATCGGGCGCACCCTGACGCGGGCCGGCACCGCCGCCGAGGCGCGCGCGGCCATCTTCGGCTGGACCTGCCTGAACGACGTCACCGCCCGCGACATCCAGCGGGCCGAGGGCCACTTCACCCGCGCCAAGAGCTTCGACACCTTCTGCCCCATCGGGCCGGTGGTGGAGACCGCGCTCGACCCCCTCGACCTCACCGTCTCCTGCCGGGTGAACGGCGAGCAGCGGCAGCGCGGCACCACCCGCGACATGGTCTACGACCCCTTCCTGCTGGTGGCCTTCATCTCCCAGGTGATGACCCTCTACCCCGGCGACGTGGTGACCACCGGGACGCCGGAGGGCGTCGGGCCCCTGAAGCGGGGCGACTGGGTCGAGGTCGAGATCTCCGGGATCGGCGTCCTCAAGAACCCGGTGGCCTGAGGGGGCGCCCGCCGCGCGCTGGCCTGGACGGCCCCGCCGGGTTACATCCGGTGTGGGATGCGCGCGTACGTCGGCGTCGGCTCGAACCTGGGCGACCGCTGGGCCTACCTGGCCCAGGCGGCGAAGGGGCTGCGCGCCTCCTCGGGGGTGGCGGTGCTGCGGGCCTCCACCGTCTGGGAGACCGCGCCCATGGGGCCGCCCCAGCCGCACTACCTGAACGCGGTGCTGGAGCTGGAGAGCCGCCTCCCCGCCGGCCGGCTCCACGAGCTGCTTCGCCTGGTGGAGGACGGGGCGGGGCGGGTCCGCGAGGGGCGGTGGGGCCCGCGCACCCTGGACCTCGACCTGCTGCTCTTCGGGGGCGAGCGCGTCGACACGCCGGACCTCCAGGTCCCGCACCCCGGGCTCACGGCGCGCCGCTTCGTGCTGCAGCCGCTCGCCGAGCTCTGCCCCGACGTCGAGGTCCCCGGGGCCGGCGCCACCGTGGCCGAGCTGCTCGCCGCCTGCCCTCCCGCGGAGCTGCGGGAGGCGGGCCGCTACCCCCTCTAGGCGGAGGGCGGGGACGAGCCCCGCCCCTACAGGACGGAAATCCTGGATCCCGCGTCCGTAGGGCGGGGGCTTGTCCCCCCGCCCCCCATACACCCGCGGTGTATCCTGGTTCCCGTGTCCGTAGGGCGGGGGCTTGTCCCCCGCCGGTGTGGCCAGGGCGGGGACGAGCCCCGCCCCTACACCCGTGGTGTGGCCCGGGCGGCGGCGACCACCCGGGCCACCGCCTCGGCCGGGAGCGGCTCGCAGCGCCCCGCGAGCCGCGCCAGCAGCGCCACCCGGGCCACCCGCTCCAGCGTCTCCATCCGGTCGCAGGCCTCCGCCAGGGACGCGCCCAGCGCCAGGGCGCCGTGGCGCGCGAGCAGGATGACGTCGTGCCGCGGCAGGAGCGGCGCCAGGGCCCGCGGGAGCTCCTCGGTGCCCGGCGTCGCGAAGGGCGCCACCGCCACCTCGCCCAGCGTCACCGAGGCCTCGGGCACGAGGTGGTTCGGCGGCGGGAGGCCGGCCACGGTCAGCGCGACGGCGGTGAGCGGGTGGGCGTGGACCAGCGCCGCGGCGTCGGGGCGGGCGGCGTAGGCGGCGAGGTGCATCCGCAGCTCGGAGGAGGCGCGCCCGCGCCCCTTCACCACGGCGCCGGCCCCGTCCACCACCACCAGGTCGGCGGGCCGGAGGCTCCCCTTGCCGACCCCGGCCGGCGTCACCAGGAACCGGTCCGGGCCGAGGCGCGCCGAGACGTTGCCCTCCGCCGCGCCGATGAGGTCCCGCTCCCAGAGGCGGCGGCAGACCGCCACCAGCTCCTCGCGGAGCGCCTGCTCCTTCGCCGTCCTGGTCGAGCGGGCCATGGTCGAGGTCGGGGCCGCTACAGCACCTTCGCCGCCAGCAGGTCCTGGACGTCGAGCAGCCCCACCGGCCGGCCGGCCTCGTCCACCACCGGGACCTGGTCGATGGCGGCGCCGCGCAGGATCCGGGTGGCGTCGGCCACCAGCGCCTCGGGCCGCACCGTGCGGGGGTTCCGGGTCATGAGCGTCCCCACCCGGGCGCGGAAGTCCACCTCGTGGTGCTCCACCAGTCGCCGCAGGTCGCCGTCGGTGAAGACCCCGACCAGCCGCCCGCGCCCGTCCACCACCGTGGCGGCGCCGGGGCGGCCCGGCGTCCGGGTCATCACCGCCACGCAGTCGGCCAGCGTCTGGCTCTCGCGCACCAGCGGGTTGGCGTCGCCCTTGCGCATCACCTCGCGCACCTTCATCAGGCCGCGCCCCAGCTTGCCGGCCGGGTGGTAGAGGGCGAAGTCCTCGCGGTCGAAGGGGCGGCTCTCCAGCACCGTCATCGCCAGGGCGTCGCCCAGGGCCAGCAGCGCCGCGGTGGAGGCGGTGGGCGCCAGGCCGAGCGGGCAGGCCTCCTCGATGGGGCCGAGCGGCACCACCAGGTCGGCGCCGCGCGCCAGCGGGTTCTGGTGGTCGCGGGTGAAGGCCACGATGCGGGCCCCGATGCGGCGCAGCGCCGGGAGCAGCCGGAGGATCTCCTCGGTCTCCCCGCTGTTGGAGAGCGCCAGCACCAGGTCGTCCCGGGCGATCCGGCCCAGGTCGCCGTGCGCCGCCTCGGCGGGGTGGACGTAGAGCGACGGGGTCCCGGTCGAGGCCAGGGTGGCCGAGATCTTCTGGGCCACGAAGCCCGGCTTCCCCATGCCGGTGACCACCACCCGGCCCTTGCAGTCCAGGATCCACTCGACGGCGGTGCCGAAGCCGGCGCCGAGCGCCAGGCTGGAGATGGCCCGGGCCTCGGTCTGGAGGACCGTGCGGCCGTAGGCGACGAGCCTGGAACGCCCGGGCCGCTTCCGTGCCGCGGCGCCGTCCTTCTTCCGGCTGGGCATGGCGGAGCGTTTACCACGATCCGGGCTGCGGCGGGCGTTGCGGCCCGTCGGGCGGACCGGCTATAGGTAGGCCCCTCCCCGCCAGCCCATCCCGGAGGCATGCGCATGCAGTTCTTCATCGACTCCGCCGACGTCGGCGAGATCCAGAAGGCCCTCGCCATGGGGCTCTGCGACGGAGTGACCACCAACCCGTCGCTGGTCGCCAGGACCGGGCGCAAGTTCTCCGAGGTGCTGAAGGAGATCACCGCCCTGGTCCCGGGCCCGGTCTCGGCCGAGGTCACCGCGGTGGACCACGCCGGGATGATGAAGGAGGCCCGGGCGCTGGCCAAGGTGGCCGACAACGTGGTGGTCAAGGTGCCGCTGATCGTCGAGGGGCTGCGGGCGGTCCGCTCCCTCGCCGCCGAGGGCATCCGCACCAACGTCACCCTGTGCTTCTCCCCGGTCCAGGCGCTGCTCGCGGCCAAGGCCGGCGCCACCTACGTCTCCCCCTTCGTCGGCCGCCTCGACGACGTCTCCGAGGACGGGATGGCGATGGTGAGCCAGATCGTCGAGATCTACCGGAGCTACGACTTCGCGACCAAGGTGCTGGTGGCCAGCGTGCGCCACCCCGTGCACGTGCTGGAGGCGGCCCGGCTCGGCGCCGACGTCGCCACCATCCCCTTCGCGGTGATCGGCCAGCTGGCGAACCACCCGCTCACCGAGATCGGCCTGAAGAAGTTCCTGGCCGACTGGGAGAAGGTTCCCAAGGAGTAGGGCGGGGCCCGTCCCCCGCCGCCGGCGCGCCCCGGCGGATCGGCCGGCGCGCCCCGGCGTCCCTCAGCCGCCCGCGGCCGGGAAGAGCCCGGCCTCCGCCCGCTCCACCGCCCGCACCAGGTCCTCGCGGGTGAGCCGCGCCCCCTCGGCCCACTCCTTCAGGCCCAGGCACTTCTCGGACACGAAGCGCGAGAGCAGGTGGCCGGCCGCCTCCTCCGCCGGCGTCTGGAAGGCCCGCCGCCCCTCGGTCGCGAGGAGCCGCTCGGCCGCCTCGAACTCGCGCCGGAGGTCGAGCCGGGCCAGCCGGAGGGCGAGGCGCATCACCTGCTCCCGGGGCGGCGCCTCGAGCCCCGCCGCCCAGCGCGCCCGCAGCTCCTCGCTCACCCACTCCACCACCGGCGGCGGCCAGGCCGAGAGCTCCCGCGCCAGCTCCGCGGCGAAGCGCTCCAGGATGAACTCCTTCACCGGCTGGCGGGTGCGGTCGTAGAGCCAGTCGAAGCGGCGGTCGCGCACTCCGCGAGTCTACCCCGCCCGCCGGCCGCCGTCGGGGCGGACCGGGACCGCCGCCAGCCGGGGCCCGGCCAGCGCCACCGGGGCCGGCTCCTCGCCGGCCCGCAGCTCCTCGACCAGCGCCCGGTAGATGCGCCGCTTGAAGAGGAACTCGCGGTGGCCGCCGGCCTCCACCTCGACGTTGCGGACGTAGGGCAGGCCGAAGGTCGCGACCACGCCCGACGGGAAGGGCGTGACCAGGTCGCCGCGGGACCAGAGGGAGGCCAGCCGCACTCCCGGCGGCCAGGCGCCGCGCTCCAGGCGGCGCAGGAAGGTGCTGCGCGGCGCCATCTGCCAGACGGCCGGCGCCACCAGCGCCAGCGGCGCCATGGCGTAGGCCGCCGGCGAGCCGTGGAACGGCGTGCCCAGCGTCACCAGGGCCCGCACCCGCCGCCACCCGCCCAGCTTCTTCACGTACCATGCCCCCACCAGCCCGCCCTGGGAGTGGCCGATGACGGTGAGCGGCCCCATGCCCGGGTGCCGGCCGTAGATCCGCTCCACCTTGGCGCGCACCAGGAGCGCC
>JAJZTO010000212.1 GCA_021848865.1 Myxococcales bacterium | reverse complement strand
ATCACCGGAGTTAGCGGGTGCGCCCCGGCGGTGATGTCGGCGCGCGCGACGCTGGCGCTCGCCACTGCGGCGTAGGAGGCCCAGGCCGGCCGGGGGCCGGGCGGCGGCGCGGCGGGGTGCCCGTGCCGATCGGCCGCCGCGGCCGGAGGCGCGGCCGGGGCCCGGGCGGGCGGCGCGGGGACCGCGGCCGGGACGGCGGCGGCGGGGTCGGGCGAGGCCGGCTCCTCCTTCCAGGAGAGGAGGCGCTGCTCGCCGCGGAGCGCGCGCTTGGCGGTGAGGTCCTGCGTCACCTCCAGGCAGCCCAGGTACTTCCCGGCGCCGTCGCGCAGCGCCACGTACTCGATGTGGACGAAGCGGCCGCGCAGCTCGATCCAGAAGGCGGCCCGGTCCTGGGTCCCCGACCGGAAGCCGCGGAGGATGCGCTCCACCGTGTCCACGCTGGAGGGCGGGTGGCAGAACTGCACCTGGCGCCCCAGCACGGCGCGGCTGCGGGCGAAGACCCGTTCGCCACCGTGGGTGAAGTATCGGACCCGGTCCTCGGCGTCCACGAAGGTGGCGTCGAGCGGCAGGGCGTCGAGGAAGGCCTCCAGCTCCGCGGCGGTGAAGCTGCCGGTGGGGAGGCGGACGCGGCCGGGGTCGCCGGCCGGCTCGTCGGGCGGCGCCGAGGCCGGGCGCCAGCCCTCGCCCGGCTCGACCAGGCAGAAGCCGATCTCGGCGCTCTGGCGCGCGATCTCCCACCACTCCCGCTCGTCGAGGGTGTCGAGCGCCATGGGCAGGAGGATGTCCTGCTCGCGCCCGACCATGTCGGCGATGGCCTGGGCGGCCGGCCGCACGCTCCGCTCCACCGCGGCCCGGTCCCCGGCGGCGGCGGGCGCCGCGGCCGCCGCCTCGATCGCGGCGCGCAGGAGCGCCCGGGCCTGGTCGTGCTTGGTCCACATCACCTTGGGCGGGCCGGTGATGCCGTGCTTCTCCAGGAAGGGGAAGAGCAGGTGCTCCTTGCGGAGGTAGTGCTTCTCCACGTCGGTGAGGGCGTTGAGCCGCTCCCGGACGGCGAGCAGCGTCTCGGCCGGCGACTCGTCGCCGGCGAGCCCGGCCAGGTCGGCCAGCGCCCGGTCGAGCCCGGCCAGCTCCGCCTGGAGCGCGGCGTTCTCCCGGCGGAAGGTGTGGACCGGGTGGCCCGGCGGCGCGTCCGGGGCCAGCGTCGCGTCGATCGCGCCCTCGAGCGCGGCGCCGTGGACGTGGCAGAGCCGCGCCACCTCCTCGGGCGGCAGCCCCTCGGCCATCAGCTCCTGCTCCGCCTCCACCACCATGCCGTAGGGCACCTGCCCCAGCATCCGGGTGAGCTGCTTCTGGACCTGCGCCGGCGCCTGGCCCTTGTGCAGCTCCAGGATCAGGTGCTTGAGCAGCTCCTTGCGGCGCCGCCCGTCGTTGTCGATGAGCTCGCTCACGGCCTACCCCCGGACCATCGACAGCAGCATCTTGAAGCGCTCGGTGGCCCGGACGGCGTGGGGGACGCCCGCCGGCATGAGCACGGTCTCGCCGGCGCCGGCCGCCACCCGGGCGCCGCCGATGGTGAGCTCCACCGCGCCGTCGAGCACCTGCACGAAGGCGTCGAACGGGGCGGTGTGCTCCGACAGCTCCTGGCCGGCGTCGAACGCGAACAGGGTGAGCGAGCCGCCCGGGGCCTTGGCCAGCGTCCGGCTCACGATGGAGCCGTCCACGTAGCCGACCTGCTCCTCGAGCCGGAGCGCCTGGGCCGGCGGCAGCTCGTTCTTCAGCACGTTGATCTTCGATGGCGAGGCCACGGGACTTCCTCCTGGGCGGGCCCGGGGCGGGCCGGCCGGGAGGAATCGTTGCGAAGGGCCTGCCAGGATCCATTCGCCAGCCTTTCCGGATGGTTGCCGTCATGTCCGGCACCGCGGGAACGGGCCGGCACCCACCGGTCGGTGCGGCCGGAACCCAAGGGTCGGTGGCGGCGGAGGCGGGGCGGGAGCGCCGGCTACGCCGGCTCGGGGACCACCGCCAGCGTGCTCGAGAAGGTGGCGACGAGCTTCTCCTCCTGCGCCGCGCGGGCGAAGACCCGGGCCTCGCAGAAGACCAGGCTCCTGCCGGCGCGCACCACCTCGGCGCGGCAGCGCAGCGCCTCGCCCGCCGCCGGGCGGAGCAGGTTCAGCTTCAGCTCCACCGTGAGCACCACCTGCCGCTCGCCCACCACCGTGCCGCCGGCGGCGCCGGCGGTGTGGTCGGCCATGGTGGCCTGCACCCCGGCGTGGACGAAGCCCTGGCTCTGGCCGTGCCGGGGGTCGACCGCCAGCGTGGTCTCGGCCCAGCCCCGGCCCAGCCCCTGGAGCCGGATGCCGACGTGGTCCAGGAACTGGGCCCGGGCGAACAGCCGTTCGGCCCGCTCCCGGAGCGCGCGCTCGCCCTCGTCCATGGGCGCGACTCTACCGCACGGGCGCCGGCGGCGGGCTACCGGAGGAAGAGGAAGGTCACCGCCACGAAGAGGGGGACGAGGACGGCCCCGCTCCAGGCCATGTAGCGGAAGAAGCCGGGCATGCGCAGCCCGCCGTGCTCGGCGATGGCCTTCACCATGAAGTTGGGGCCGTTGCCGATGTAGGTGTTCGCGCCCATGAAGACCGAGCCGAGCGAGACGGCGGCGAGCAGGTCCCGCCCCCGCTCGCTCGCCAGCAGGCCGGTGAGCCGCGCCGCGTCGGCGCCCACCACCCCGCTCGCCGCGGCGGTGAAGGTGAGGTAGGTGGGCGCGTTGTCGAGGAAGGAGGAGAGGGCGCCCGACGCCCAGAAGAAGTGCCAGGGCTCCCGCAGGCCGAGCTCGGCGCCGCGGGCGTTCAGGATCTCCAGCGCCGGGATCATGGTCGCGAAGATGCCGGCGAAGAGGATGGCCACCTCCTGGATGGGGTGCCAGGTGTAGCCGTTCTCGGCGTGGAGCGTGCGCGGCGTGGTGAACCAGGAGAGGGCCGCCATGGCCGCCAGCCCGGCCTCCTGCACGCCGGCGGGGGGCTGCCAGCGGGCCGCCGCCACCAGGACCGCCACCACGCCGGCGAGGTAGAGGACGTTGCGCTTGCCGGCGACGTGGATCGGCACCTCGTGCTCCACCGCCGCCTCGTCGAGGTCGCCCGGCGTGGCCAGGTCCTCGGCGCGGAAGATCGTGGAGTCGATCACGAAGAAGGTCAGGAGCAGCGCCCCGTTCACGAAGAGCCACTCGGGCCAGAGCCGCAGCGTCCAGAGGAAGGGCACCCCCCGCAGGAAGCCGAGGAAGAGCGGGGGATCGCCGAGCGGGGTGAGCAGCCCGCCGGCGTTCGCCACCACGAAGATGAAGAAGACCACCACGTGCTGCTTGCGCCGCCGGATCGAGTTGGCCCGCAGCAGGGGCCGGACCAGCACCATCGAGGCGCCGGTGGTGCCGATGAGCGAGGCAAGGACTGCCCCGATGGCGAGCAGCCCGGTGTTGAGCCCCGGCGTCCCCGCCAGCGTCCCGCGCACCACGATCCCGCCGGAGATGACGAACAGCGCCCCCAGCAGCAGGATGAAGGCGGCGTACTCGTGCGCGGCGTGGGCCAGCACCGCGGGCTCGAGCGTCGCCATCCCGGCCGCCACCGGCAGCCCCAGCGCCAGGGAGAGCAGCGCCTTGTTCCGGTTCCGGTCCCAGAAGCCGGGCGCCGCCAGCGGCAGGGTGGCGATGGCCAGCAGCATCGCCGCGAAGGGGAGGACGCTCCAGGCCGGGAGGAGCTTCCCCAGCGGCGGCGGGGCGGCGGCGAGCACGGCGGGCAGGACCATGATCGCTGGTTGTACTGCAACCGGCGGGCCCGGTCGCGCCGTCCGGCGCCCGGGCCGGCCGCTTGACGCTCCGCCGCCCCTGGCCCTACACATCGAGACCCCATCCGGCCGGGGCGGCGCGGGCGCCGCGGCGGTCCGCCCGGATCGGGAGGGAGGACCCGGTGGACCAGCGCGGCATCTTCCTCGTCGGCTTCAGCGGGACCGGCAAGTCCACGGTGGCCCGACTGGTGGGCGCGCGGCTCGCCTGGCCGGTCCACGACGTCGACGCGGTGGTGGTCGAGCGCGGCGGCCTCACCATCCCCGAGATCTTCGAGCAGGAGGGGGAGGCCGGCTTCCGGCGCCGCGAGGCCGAGGCGCTGGCCGCCGTCTCCGCCTCGGCGCCCTTCGTGGTGGCCACCGGCGGCGGGGCGGTGCTCTCCGAGGCCAACCGGCGCCTGATGGCGAGCCGCGGCTGGGTGGTGGCGCTGGAGGGACGGCCCGAGACGCTCCACGCCCGCATCGCCCGGCACCGGCAGCGGGACGAGCCCGACGCGGTCCGGCCGCTGCTCGACGCCGGCGACCCGCTGGAGCGGGTGCGGACGCTCAAGGAGCGCCGGCAGCCGGTCTACGCCCTGGCCGACTGGACCGTGCACACCGACCGGCTCTCGCCCGAGCAGGTGGCCGCCGAGGTGCTGCGCGCCCGCGAGCTGCTCGACGAGACGGCGTAGCGGACGGTCCGCGGCCTGCGACCGAACGTCATGACCCGCGCGGGGCATGGCCGGACCGCGCACAGTCGCTATCGTTCGTCGGCGAGGAGGCCCACATGTCGCTCGTCGACGCTGCCTCGTCGATCTTCTCCGGGCCGTCGCGCACCTTCCCCGTCCGGCTCTGGGACGGCACCCTCCTGCCGCCCGCGCGCGACGACGGCGTCCGCGGCCAGGTGGTGCTGCGCCACCCCCGCGCCCTCGCGGCCCTGGCCCCCTTCCCCTCCGAGAACCGGCTCGCCGAGGCCTACCTCGACGGCGACCTCGAGCTGGAGGGAGACGCCGTCGGGCTGCTGGTCGCGGCGATCCTGTGGGAGGGGCCGGCGGGCGGCGCCTCGCTGGCGCGGTCCCTGGCGTCGATCGCGGTCCACCGGGTCGCGGCCCGGGCGGGCGCCGGCGCCTTCGCCCGCCCGCGGACCGCGACGCTGCACTCGGTGGGGCGGGACCGCGCCGCGGTCCGGCACCACTACGACCTCTCCGACGACTTCTACCGCCTGTTCCTCGACGAGGAGATGGTCTACTCCTGCGCCTTCTTCGCGGCGGGCGGCGAGCCGCTGGAGGAGGCGCAGCGGGCCAAGCTGGACCTGGTGTGCCGCAAGCTGGCGCTCCGGCCGGGCGACCGGCTGCTGGACGTGGGCTGCGGCTGGGGCGCGCTCGTCGCGCACGCCGCCGGCCGCTACGGCGCCCGGGCGCAGGGGATCACCCTCAGCGAGAACCAGCTGGCCGAGGCGCGCCGCCGCCTCTCCCGGCTCGGGCTCGCCGGCGCGGCCGCGGTGGAGTCGGCCGACTACCGGACGCTGGCGGCCGCCGAGCCCTTCGACAAGGTCGCGAGCGTCGGGATGATGGAGCACGTCGGCCGCTCGCGGCTCGACGCCTACTTCGGCGCCGTC